>NZ_CAUI01000024.1 GCF_000350165.1 Halanaerobium saccharolyticum subsp. saccharolyticum DSM 6643 | reverse complement strand
TCCTCCCCCAACAACATTAGCTCTCCCATCTAGCCTAGCAACTATTATATTTTCTAATTCTGAATGATCAGCTTCTTTAAGATGTCTTTCTTGACTGCTCCACATCATAGTTTTAACATTATTAGAATCAGCTAAATTTTTTAAAAATATTTCTATACCATTTAACCATTCATTAATAGTATTTGAATTTTGTCTGGCATTCTCTTTAGCACTTGCCATTATTGTTTGTTCTAAAATATTTTCAGATTGATTATATAAAGTTAAAGTTGTTCCACCCTTATTACTTAAAAAGGAATAACTACCGTCAATCAAACCAAATCTATCACCTAACATATTAAATAAACCTGCCCTTGTTGGTTCAAACATCCATTCCCACATTCTTGCAGAAACAACTGTAATTACAGCCCAAGGAACCAACATTACTGCCCTCATAGCTCCTCTACCTTTAAATTCACTATTAACTACCAAGGCAACTATTAAGCCAAGCAATGTCTCAAAAAACACTGAAAATAGTGTGAAAATTAAAGTAATTCCAGACAGATCTAATAAAATCTGGAGTTCGAGCACCAACCACATACTTATTTCCAAAAACACTAAACTCAAATGATGGTCGATATAAATAAGGATCTCTTGGTAAAACTCTTATTGGTCTTTGAAATAATTTTTCTCCACTTTCATCGTCAACTGCTTGTTCACCTGTTCCTTCATCAATTATAGGTTCTAATTCTTTAACAGTAACTGATAGCAATGCTTTATAATTATCTAAACCAACAAAACTAGTTTCTTTAGTTGAAGCAAATTCTTTATCAGTAAAACTTGTATAAAAAACCTGCCCCAGAGGATATAAAGCAATTATAATTAAAATTAAAAATGCTGGTATTAACAATTTAAGCGCTAATTTTTGTTCTTCTTTTGCCAGATTTGATGAATTGCTATTTGCCATTAAGTCCCCCCTTTTTTTATAAAATCTGGAGAGGTTAAAACCTCTCCAGATTATTAACAATTTTAAATAATTTTACTTATGGTTGAACTGGCTCACCAGTTTCAAATCCTGTAGTATCTTCTAAATCTAATTCTAAATACTCAATAGCTGTTTGAGCATCACTTTCACCAGTTAATACTGAATGTACAGCCTGGAAGAATAATTCTGATACCTGATTATACTGTGGAGCAGTTGCAGTAGAAGGACGAGCAACAGCATTTGTAAACACATCGTAAAGACTACCAAAGAAAGGAACTGCTTCTAGTACGTCTTCATCTTCATACAATGATTTAATTGTAGGATTGAAAGAACCTTCTACAGCACGCATCTTCTGAACTTCTTCTCCAGCTAAGAACATAGCTAATTTAG
>NZ_CAUI01000022.1 GCF_000350165.1 Halanaerobium saccharolyticum subsp. saccharolyticum DSM 6643 | reverse complement strand
GGTTCGGGCCTCCACAAGCTCTTACACTCGCTTCACCCTGGTCATGGATAGATCACTCGGTTTCGGGTCTACTAATCATAACTTCCGCCCTTATCAGACTCGCTTTCGCTCTGGCTTCATCTCTATGACTTAACCTTTCGCTACGATTAGTAACTCGCCGGTCCGTGATACAAAAAGTACGCAGTCAGGCTTTTAAATAGCCCTCCTACTTGTTGTAAGCTTATGGTTTCAGTTTCTATTTCACTCCCCTTCCGGGGTTCTTTTCACCTTTCCCTCACGGTACTTGTTCACTATCGGTCATTCAGGAGTATTTAGTCTTGGAAGGTGGTCCTCCCATATTCTCACAAGGTTTCTCGTGTCTCGTGATACTCTGGATAATTCTCTGACTTCTTTTACCTTACGTCTACAGGACTATTACCTCCTACGGTTGAACTTCCCAGTTCATTCGACTCGGTAAAAAATTTAAGTCAGCCAAAAACTGTAGTTTTTAGACAGTCTATCCTACACCCACTTAAAGCAACGTCTACAGACTTACACTTTAAGTGTTTGGACTCTTCCCCTTTCGCTCGCCGCTACTAAGGGAATCTCATTTTGATTTCTTTTCCTCAGGGTACTAAGATGTTTCAGTTCTCCTGCTTGTTCTTACATGGCTACTTATTTCACCACATAATACCAGTGCTCCACACTGGTGGGTTGCCCCATTCGGATATCCGCGGATCTACGCTTATTTAGCAGCTCCCCACGGCTTTTCGCAGCCGGTCGCGTCCTTCTTCAACTCTGAATGCCAAGGCATCCACCATAAGCTCTTTCTAGCTTAATCAATTTATTTCCTATATGCATTTTTCAATGTACAGTTTTATATAATCTATATAATAATGAACATTAACTAAAATCTTCATTATTATTAACTATATATTATTGTTACTTATTATAGAAGATTTTCTTTCGGCTTTAAAAGCCGAACTAAACCTTCAAAATTAAACAGCAAGCTCACGTTCTCTCCTTAGAAAGGAGGTGATCCAGCCGCACCTTCCGGTACGGCTACCTTGTTACGACTTCACCCCTCTTACCGGACACACCTTTGGCATCCGCAGATGACTTCTGGTGCATCCAACTCGATTGGTGTGACGGGCGGTGTGTACAAGGCCCGGGAACGTATTCACCGCAGTATGCTGACCTGCGATTACTAGCGATTCCAACTTCATACAGGCGAGTTGCAGCCTGCAATCCGAACTGGGACTGATTTTCAAGGATTTGCTCCACCTCGCGGCTTTGCTCCCCTCTGTATCAGCCATTGTAGCACGTGTGTAGCCCGAGATATAAAGGGCATGAGGACTTGACGTCATCCCCACCTTCCTCCGACTTTCACCGGCAGTCTTCTTAGAGTCCCCGACATTACTCGCTGGCAACTAAGAACAGGGTTGCGCTCGTTGCGGGACTTAACCCAACATCTCACGACACGAGCTGACGACAGCCATGCAGCACCTGTATGTAGATTCCCGAAGG
>NZ_CAUI01000020.1 GCF_000350165.1 Halanaerobium saccharolyticum subsp. saccharolyticum DSM 6643 | reverse complement strand
ATCGTCAGCCAGAAGTAGGCCAAAAAGCCTATGATATAGGTGGTAAAATTCTTTCTGATTTCTTTAAGAAATGTATCAAAGAATATTTAGAGCCTGGACTTAATCCGATTGGTAAAAAAATTATTGAAACTGCACTTAATGATGGCAGTGTAGAAGCTTATAGCGATTTAATAAAATATTTCATTCCACTTTTTTTAATTATCTGTGGTAAAGCCCAAGAATAACCAAATACATCCGGCAGCCATAAAATATTCCAATACTATCTCAAATTCCTCTTTAATAAATTGATGGCCGTGTAAAAACTGTCTAACTAAAGATTCTCCTGAGGTCAGATTACAATCTGCTTCTACCCACATCCCTCCAGTAACTTCCCATTTCCCTTCTTTGATTTTTTCTTTGATTTTGGCATAAATTTCTGGGTAGTCTTCTTTAATAAATTTATATAATTGGGGACTTGACTGGACAAAAGTATATTCTGGATATTCATCCATTAATTTTAAAACTGTTGAAAAGCTGCGAGAACATTTTTCTCGTGTATGCAGCAATTTCCAAAGCCAAGCCACATCAATATGAGAATGACCAACTACAGTAATTTTAGGCAAATTAAATTCAGTATTTAACTCAGCCAGCGATTCTTCGTCAGCGTGACGAGGATTCAAATTTTAAACTTTAAGTAAATATTAAACCCGGGGGAGAGTTTCACAGGGAGGATTTATTATGTCAAAAGTTAAAATAATAACAGATAGTTGTTCTGATTTACCAAAAGAGATTGTGGACAGCTATGATATAGAATTTTTAAATATAAAAGTAAATATTAATAATCAAGTCTATTATGATCGTCATGATTTACAGCCTAAAGATTTTTATCGCTTAATTAATCAGGGAGATGAAGTTCCAAAAACTTCAAGAATAACTCCTGAAAAATTTAAGACACTTACAAAAAAGCTTTAGCAGAACATGACCATGTTTTAGTAATTGCTTTCTCTTCAAAATTGAGCGGTATTTTAGAATCAGCAGTTATGGCAAAAAGAGAAATGGATATAGAACCGTGTGTCATTGGTCCGCTATGATGATTCCATCTTTTAATATTACCAGCAAATCCTTTACCTTTGGAGATACCACTAACATTAACTTTTTCTCCTACTTCGAAAAGATCAGCTTTAATTTCACTACCTTCACTTAGTTCCATATCTAAACCTTTGAACTCTCTTAAATGTTTCTTAGGTTCTATATCACGGCTTTCAAATTGTCCAAGTTCAGGTTTGTTAAGTCTGTGCTTTTTAACTTCTCCAAATCCAAGTTGGACTGAATTATATCCATCTTTTTCTGT
>NZ_CAUI01000019.1 GCF_000350165.1 Halanaerobium saccharolyticum subsp. saccharolyticum DSM 6643 | reverse complement strand
GTCAGCTCTGTTGTAGTTTTTAGATCAACACTGAAATCATTCAAATCACGATTGTTAATTCCGATAATTTCGGCCTCTGTTTTAAGGACCCGTTCCAACTCATCCAGATTATGAACCTCAACGATCACTTCCAGCTTAAGTTCTCGGCAGAGAGTCAAAAAGCTCTCCAACTGCTCATTATCTAAAATAGCTGCAATTTTAGCACCAAATCAGCTCCGATAAAAAAGCTTTCATAAATCTGTAATGGATCAATAATAAATTCTTTGCGTAAAATTGGCAGTTCAGTCAGCTCTCTCATCTGCTGTAGAATCTGATTACTTCCCTGAAAAAATTTCTGATCTGTTAAAACAGAAATTCCTGCTGCTCCCGCCTGCTCATAGGCTTTTAGCTGAGCAGCTGGATTAAAATTTGGCTGAATTAAGCCCTTGCTGGGTGAAGCTTTTTTTATTTCTGCCAGCAGTGAAATCTGATCTGCAGCCAACTTTTCTTTTAAAGACCTTCGCTTTTGTTTCAGTTCTTTAACTTCCTTTTTTTTATGTTCTACAATTTTATCTAAAATCATTAAGACACCGCCCTGGAACTACTATCAAATGAATTGCTGCACTGAATCAGTTCTTCTAATTTCTTCATTGCTCTACCACTGTCAATTAGTTCAGCGGCTAGTTTAACGCCTTCCTTAAGGCTTTTCACCTTACCCTCTACTAAAAAAGCGGCTGCCGTATTAAGCAAAATCACATCTCTTTTTGGTCCTTTTTTACCTTTTAAAATATCTAAGGTTATTTCTTTATTTGCTTCCGGCTCTCCACCCAGAATCGACTCCAGGGCTGCAGTTTCAAGCCCTACAGCTTCGGCGCTAAAGTTATATTCTTTAACTTCTCCGTCCTTTAAGTAAGCTGTTTTATTTTCTCCAGCCAGTGATAGCTCATCAATCCCTCCAGCTCCATGGACCACCATTGCTGACTTCAAACCTAAGTTTTTAAGCACATGAGCCAGCGGCATTACCAGTTCTTCTTTGTAAACTCCAAGCACCTGATAATCAGCCTTTGCTGGATTGGTCAGAGGTCCTAAGATATTAAAAATCGTTCTTAAGCCAAGCTCCTTGCGGGGGCCAATTGCATATTTCATTGCCTGATGAAAATGAGGCGCAAAAAGAAAGGAAATTCCAATCTGATCCAGACATTTACCTGCTGCCTCCGGACTTAAATCAATTTTTACTCCCAGCGCCTCCAGCAGATCAGCACTACCGCTTTTTGAAGAAACGGAACGGTTGCCGTGTTTGGCAACATTTAGACCACCTGCTGCCATCACCAGAGCTGTAGTTGTAGAAATATTAAAAGTACCCTTCTCATCTCCACCAGTTCCACAACTGTCGATTAAATCTTTAGCGTTAGTTTTGACTCTTGCCGCCTTATTCCTCATCACACTGGCCGCTCCGGTTATCTCATCTATTGTTTCTCCCTTCATTCTTAGCCCAACCAGAAATGCTGCCAGCTGACTATCTGTTGTTTTACCTTCCATCACCATTGACATTGCTTCTTCCATCTCTGCTAAAGTTAAATCCTCTCTACTCACTACTTTATCTAAATGTTTGTTAAACATATTCTCTCCTCCTCTATTGCTGCTACTCATCTTAGCTAATCTTTTTTATATTTTAAAAGTTTTGAATTAAATCTTTAAAATTCTCTTAAAATTACAGTTCAAAATTTTATTCTCTAAATTAAAGTTCTAAAAAATTCTTAATCAGTTTTCTTCCTGCTTCAGTCAGTATTGATTCCGGATGAAATTGAACTCCATAAACGGGATATTCCTTGTGTTTTAAAGCCATGATTTCACCTTGGTCACTTTCTGCCAGCACCTCAAGTTCATCACTCAAGCTCTCGCGATCAACTATCAATGAATGATAGCGGGTTGCCCGAAAACCATCTTTAATCCCTGCAAATAGTTTGTCAGCTTTAGTTTTTTTAATAGCTGAAGTCTTGCCATGTATAATTCTATCTGCCTCAATCACCTCTGAACTAAAAACTTCTCCAATACACTGATGGCCGAGACAAACGCCTAAAATATCAATTTCACCCTTAAAATACCTAATTAGCCCTTTAGAAATTCCTGCATCATCGGGCCGACCAGGTCCAGGCGAAATAATAATTTTATCCGGAGCCATAATTGCAGCATCTCCAAGACTCAACTTATCATTACGCATAACCTTAACTTGATCAAATTCCTCCAGCAGATGGACTAAGTTGTAGGTAAAAGAATCATAATTATCAATTACTAAAATCACGAATACCATCCTTTCTAACCACTTCTAGAGCATCAAACAAAGCCTGCCCTTTATTAAGTGTCTCCTCATATTCTTTGACTGGATCAGAATCAGCAACAATTCCAGCACCAACCTGCAGGTTAAGCCTCCCTTCAACTAAAGAAAATGTTCTAATTGTAATACAGCTGTCTAAATTACCATTGAAGCTTAAATAGGCTACCGTTCCTGCATAAACACCCCGCGCTTCTTTTTCAAATCCATCAATCAGCTCAATTGCCTTAATTTTTGGAGCACCAGAAACCGTGCCGGCTGGAAAAACTGCCTTTAAAACATCAAGACTGTCCAAACCTTGCTTAAGATCAGCTTCCACCTGAGAAACAATATGCATTACCTTTGAATAAAATTCAACTTCCATTAACTCTGTTACTTCAACACTTCCAGGAGCTGCAATTCGACTTAAATCATTACGGCCTAAATCTAAAAGCATTGTATGTTCTGCCTTTTCTTTTTCATCATTTAAAAGATCTTTTTTTAATTTTTGATCCTCTTTAATGTCTTTGCCTCTGGGTCTGGTCCCTGCCAGCGGTCGAGTCATTACTCTCTGATCTCTAACTCTAACCAATACCTCCGGTGAAGAGCCAATGATTTTAATCTCAGGAAAATTAAGATAAAAAGAATAGGGTGAAGGATTTACTGATCTTAAAGCCCGATAAATTTTAAAAGGTGGCAGATCATTTTCTATTGAAAATTTTTGGGATAATACAATCTGAAAAATATCTCCTGCTTTAATATGATTTTTAGCCTTTTCCACCATCTTTTTATATTCTCTTTTTGTAGTATTGGACTTCAATTTTCTATTCGCTTTTGTATCCGACTTAACTTTTTCTGGCCTTAATTTTGAATTATTGTTTTCAATCTCAGCTTTAATTTTAGCAATTTCAGCTTTAGCATCAAGATACATTTCTGCTTTTTCCTCAGGTCTTAAGTTTTCATCTATTTCAATATTATTGATGATTTTAACAGTATTATGAAGATGATCATAAGCAATAATAACCTTACTCATTACCAGCAAACTTAAAGGAGTATTATCTTTCTTTAACCCCTTTCCAACTTCAAGGTGATAAATATCTTCCCATTTTTCAATCATCTCATAATTAAAATAACCAACAAAACCGCCTGAAAATGGAGGCAGTTTTTCATTTTCATAAACTTTAAGTTCAGCCAACTGCTGCTGAAGATACTCTGCTATCTCCTGTCCAAGCAGTTTCTCGGTTTTTCCATCTCTAATTACTTCTAGATGATCATCATGATTTTTAAGAACTGCTGCCGGTTCAAGGCCGATAAAAGAATAGCGGTCATTTTCCGAGCTCTCTAAAAGATAAGTATAATCTTTAGTTAAAGCTAGTTTTTTATATAAGGAAATTGGTGTCTCAATGTCTGCAATAAATTCATCATAAATTGGAATCAGATTGTATTCTGCTGTTAATTCTAAAAATTTAGCTTTATTTTGCATCTCTCTCCTCCTCGTAAAATATAATATTATTTCTACTCTGAAATCAAAAAACGGCCAGGGCTTGGTTAAAAGCCTGACCGTTGTTATTAGAGATTTTAAAATATAATTTTAAATACCAAAATTCTGTTTTAGTCGTGAATTGAAAAAATCAATACAATCACTGTTTTGCTAAAACAAAAAAGCCACATTTATATATAAATAGATATAAACCTGGCCCATTAGTTACAATATTGGCTCTGCTAATCTCATCTCTAACTCTGCTCTACTAATCTAGGCTCTTCTTGTTTCTAATTTTTTTAATTATAACTTAATCATTTCAATAAGTCAAGAAATTAATTTTCAATCAACCTAAAGAAACATCTAAAAACATCATCACTGCAAACCCGAGCATCAAGCCTGTTGTAGCAAGATGACTGTTCCCTTCTGAGTTGGCTTCGGGGATTAACTCTTCTCCCACAACAAAAATCATTGCACCTGCAGCAAAAGCCAAAGCATATGGTAAAATTGGTCTCATATAATAAACTCCTGCAGCTCCCATAACTCCAGCAATTGGTTCAACGACACCTGACATTTGTCCATAAGCAAAACTCTTCCTGGAAGAGAGACCTTCTCTTTTTAGCGGAATAGAAACTGCTGCACCTTCAGGAAAGTTCTGTAATCCAATACCTAATGCCAGGGCGACAGCTCCAGCAATAGAAGCAGAAGAAATATTAACTGCTGCTGCACCAAAAGCCACTCCAACTGCTAAACCTTCTGGAAAATTATGCAGAGTAACTGCTAATACCAGTAGAACACTCCGCTGCCATTTAGTTTTAATCCCTTCAGGTTCACTATTGGCTAAAGCAGGGTGTAAGTGCGGCAAAACCATATCAACAAACCGTAAAAATATACCCCCCATTAAAAATCCAATTACAGCTGGAATCCAGCCTGGTACTCCCAGGTTTTCGGAAATTTCTATTGCCGGGGCCAGCAAAGACCAAAAACTGGCTGCTATCATTACTCCAGCAGCAAAGCCAAGCATACTATCAAGAAGTCTTCGATCAACATCATTAAAAAAGAAAACAATTCCAGCTCCCAGAGCAGTTACAAGCCAGGTGAATAATGTAGCCAGCAGTGCCTGCATAATAGGTGATAAATTACTTAAAAAATCAATAACCATTATTAACATCTCCATTTTTTATTTATCTTTAATAAATTATTATATCTTAATCATTTTGTGCAATTAAAATGCAAAAGTTCTAGAATAAAAGCAAACTAACTGCCATTACTCCCATTCCAGCTATAAAACCATAGATTTCCTGATGTTCTTTACCATATTTTCTCGATGTCGGTAATAATTCGTCAATAGAAATGTAAACCATAATCCCTGCTACTGTACCAAATAAAAATCCAAAAACCATATCATTAAAGAGTGATCGCAGAACAAAATAACCTATCAAAGCACCAAAAGGCTCTGCTAAACCAGAAATAAATGAATAAAATAAGGCTTTCTTTTTACTCCCTGTAGAATAATAAATAGGAACAGATACAGAAATACCTTCCGGAATATTATGAAGAGCAATCGCAATTGCAATAGAAATTCCTAAAGCTGGATCACTTAAAGCTGCTGCAAAAGTAGCCAGTCCTTCAGGAAAATTATGAATAGCAATTGCCAAAGCTGAAAAAACTCCCATTCTTTCCAACTCCTCATTATCTTCAAAATCATCAGCTTTTAAATGAGACAAATCTCGGTCAGAACGAGGTTCATGTGGATTTTCATATTCAGGTACTAATCTATCAATTAGAGCAATAATTAAAATTCCTACAAAAAACGAAAGTACTGTTATCCACTGGCCTTTTCCCTGACCATAATATGAAATTAAAGCTTCTTCAGCTTTAAAAAATATTTCTACAAATGAAACATAGATCATAACACCTGCAGAAAAGCCTAGAGAAATAGATAAAAAAGAAGAGTTTCTTGTTTTACTAAAAAAAGCTAAAATACTACCAATACCTGTTGCTAAACCTGCAAAAAGAGTCAACAAAAATGCAAAGACTACCGGATCCATCAAATCTCTCCCTTCTATATAAATCTTTTATTTATCCGAAATTATATAATCTTCCCGTTTTTTATTTTAAGTAGTTATTAATTATAATCATACAATAGATAAAAGATAATTAAAAGAAAAATCATCATATTCTAAATATAGACTATTGACATCACAAATTTTATCAAGTATAATATAAATCATAGTTTATATAAACGATAATTTATATTGAGGTGATCATAATTAATAATAAGGATATAAATAAATTATCTGAGCTGTTCCAATTATTAGCGGAAAAAAATAGATTAAAAATACTTTTTGCTTTAGAAGCTGAACCACTTTCGGTTACAGAAATAACCAAAGTGACTGAATTATCACAGCCATTAGTTTCTTTTCATTTAAAGGCCTTAAACGAGGCCGGCTTGATAGAAAAATTCAGAAAATCATCTTTTGTTTTTAATAAACTGTCAGATAAAAATTTATTGTTTTTAATTAAAAGTTTTATTAATTTTAGTGACGGAGAATTTGAAAAGAAAGAAAATAAAAGTGATTCTACTTTTCCTTTTCCACCATTTTGTCCACCCTGGAAATAGTATTTTTTTAGTGAATTAATTAAATTATATCAAAATGGAGGTAAAATTTATGACAGCAGGTTGTTGTGGCGGTAATGAAAACAAAGAAAATAATGGGGGTAATAATATGATGCCTGATATGGCAAAAAAAATGATGTCTAATATGCAGAATAAAGGTTTTAGTCCACAGGAAATGTGTGAAAAAATGACTGCTTCAGTTGAAAAAACAGCAAAATTAGCTGGGCAGGCAAACGATGAGGTACAGATGCTTTTTGAAGAATGGGCTGAGCAGGTTGAAAAAGAATTACTCGATTTATTAAAGAATATCCAAGAAGATAAAAATGATTTTGATGCAGGAGAAGCTGCTGAATCTTTAAAGGTTAGCGAAGATACTGTGCTCTTTTTCTTGAGCAGATTAATTAAAAATAAAAAAATTGAAGTAACATCTTTAAAATTAAAGTAAAGGAGGGATTTGATTATGCCATTTTTCTATAGTGGAATCTGGATGCTGCCAATGTTTATTATGCCGATAATGGCCTTTTTGATGATCACTTTTCTTTATAAAAAAGGATTTTTCGATACTATTATTAATACATTTAATGAGCAAAAAGCGAATTCTAATTTCAACCAAAATGATTTATTAGAAAATAAGAATAAAGATGTTTTTGAAATTATTAATTTAAGATATGCAAAAGGTGAAATATCAAAAGAAGAATATCAAGAATTAAAAAACGAATTAAGTAATTGAATTTAATTAAAGCCCAACTTTAAAGTTGGGCTTTTTTAAAATTTCTTAAGTTTAAATAACAAAAATATTTTCTCTATAATATTCCAAAACCAATTAATAGACCGGCCATTATACCAGCATTAGCAAAGTGACTGTGCATATTATTGGACTGAGGAACTAATTCATCATTAACAATGTAAACCATTGCACCGGCTGCAAAAGCAAGTGACCCTCCAACTAAACTTGCAGAAATATTAAAGATTGCTAGTCCAATTAAAGTACCAAGTGGAGTCATCAATCCTGCAATTAAAGTGAATATCAGCAGTCTCAAATTATCAATTCCTCCAGCCTTAAGCGGTCCAGCAATAGCAAGGCCCTCCGGTATATTATGAAATGCGATTGCAACTGCAATCAAAACCCCTACTTCTGGGCTTGACTCAAAACCAGCGCCAATTGCCAGTCCTTCTGGTAAATTATGCAGCGCAATCCCAAATAAAATTAAATAACCAGTCCTTAAAATTGGATTGTCAACATGAATTTTTTCTGGATTTTCAACATCCAAATGATCAGCAGATGATAAATGTGAATGTGGTACCACCTTATCTAAACTCCACATCATTAAAGCACCAAGTAAAAATCCAATTATTGTAATAGTCATTGAACCTAAAATTAAAGCCTCTGGCATCAACTCAAAAACAGAAATAGCAAGCATAATTCCAGCTGCAAAACCCAGCAGTGAAGCAAGCGTTTTATTGCCAGGTTCTCCAAAAACCATTAAAACAAAAACGCCAATTATTGTTGATGTCCCTGCAAAAAAACTATATAAAAGAGTTTCCATAAATTTAAACCCCCAATTTTCTGTATTCAGTAATTATTATTAATTATTATATATATCATACAATAGATCGAAAAAAATTAAAAGTAAAATTCACAATTATAAACTGGAAGCACTTTCACTAATTAAATTTTTCTGATATAATTTAGCTGAAAGGCAGGTGTTAATTTTGAAAAAATATTTTGAAGTTGATGAATGGAAAATCATTGAAAATGGTTTTGATCAAAATTATAACAGAGTTACTGAAAGTGTAATGAGTCTTGGTAACGGTCATATGGGTCTACGTGGTAATTTTGCCGAGAACTACAGTGGAGACAGCCTTCAGGGAACATATATTGCAGGAGTTTACTATCCAGATAAGACAATAGTTGGTTGGTGGAAAAATGGTTATCCAGAGTATTTTGCTAAAATTGCCAACGCAGCTAATTTCATTGGTGTTAATTTAAAAATAGATGGTCAGGAAATTGATTTAAATAAAGTTGATTTCACTAATTTTAAAAGAGTATTGAATATGAAAGAAGCATATTTAGAAAGATCTTTTACAGTTCAGTTGGAAGATAATAGAGTCGAGGTTGTAGAAACTCGTTTTTTAAATCAAAAAAATAAAGAATTGGCTGCCTTAAAGTACAAACTGCGCCCACTTGATAAAGATACTGAAATAGTATTAACACCTTATCTTAATGGTGATGTTAAAAATGAAGATGCTAATTATGATGATTTTTTCTGGAAAGGTCTAGAAAAGAAAAATAATAAGGGTAAAGCTATGCTTTCAATGAAAACTAAAAAATCAGATTTTGTTGTTGCTTCAGCAATGACTTGGGAATTGAACAAAAACGACCGCAAAGTTGAACTATTAACTGGACCAGGAGCAGAAAATTACGTTGGTAATAGAATTACTTTTGAAGCTGAAGTTGGAGAAGATGTTGAGTTAAATAAATATATTGCAGTCTGCACCAGCCGTGATTATAAAGATGACCAGGTAAGTAAAAAAGCAGAAACTAAGGTTTCTGAAGCATCATTTCGCGGTTATGCTGAATTATTTACTGAACATAAAAAAGCCTGGAATAAAATCTGGCAGGATAGTGATATCAAAATAGAAGGAGATCCAGAAGCGCAGCAGGGAATTCGCTTTAATATTTTCCACTTAAATCAGACTTATACCGGCCATGATCCTCGTTTAAATATTGGGCCTAAAGGTTTTACTGGAGAAAAATATGGTGGTTTAACTTACTGGGATACCGAAGCTTACTGTCTACCTTTCTATCTTTCTACCCACAGTGAAGATGTTGGGCGCAATTTATTACTATACAGATATAGACACTTACAAAAAGCTGTAGAAAATGCAGATAAATTAGATTTAGATGGTGCCCTTTATCCAATGGTGACTATTAATGGTGAGGAATGCCATAATGAATGGGAAATCACTTTTGAAGAAATCCATCGCAATGGGGCCATTGCTCATGCAATTAAAGATTATGTTGATTATACTGGAGATGATTCATATATAAAAGAATACGGAATCCCAGTTTTAGCTGAAATTTCTCGTTTTTGGGCAGATAGAGCTCACTTTAATCCTCGCAAAAATAAGTATATGATTCTGGGCGTAACTGGCCCTAATGAATATGAAAACAATGTAAATAATAATTGGTATACCAACCGGCTTGCAGTTTGGACTCTAAATTATACTCTTGAGAATTTAAATAAACTTAAGCAAAATGATCCTGGGAGATACGAGGAATGGATTGCTGAACTTGAAATTAAAGAATCAGAACTCGAATTATGGCAGGATATGACAGAAAAAATGTACTATCCGTATCTTGAAGAATATGATATTTTTGCTCAACAGGATGGCTATTTAGATAAAGAACAAAAACTGGTTTCAGATTTAGATGAAAAAGACATTCCACTGCACAAAAATTGGTCCTGGGACAGAATTTTACGATCTACGTTTATTAAACAGGCTGATGTGCTGCAGGGAATCTATTATTTTAAAGAAGATTTTGACCAGGAAAGTATTGCTCGCCATTATGATTTTTATGAACCAAGAACAGTCCATGAGTCATCTCTTTCACCATGTATTTATTCAATCTTAGCTGCTGATTTAAAGCGTGAGGAAAAAGCATATCAGTTATATTTAAGAACAGCCCGCTTAGATCTGGACAATTATAATACTGACACTGATGATGGCCTGCATATTACAAGTATGGCTGGAACCTGGATGTCAATTGTAAAAGGTTTTGCAGGTTTTGAAGTTAAAAATGACCAGGTAGAATTTAGACCATTTTTACCTAAAGCCTGGAATGGATTTAACTTCATGATTAAGTTCAGAGGCCGCAGAATTAAAGTAAATGTTAATCAAGAAAACAGCACTTTTTCTTTAGAAACAGGAAAAAACCTAAAGGTCAAGGTTTATGAAAAAGAATATGAATTAACTAAAAAAGAAAAAATTACAGTTGAAAAATAATTATATTAAATAAATATAATTAAACAAACGAAAGCTCCAGCAGAATTTAATAAATTACGCTGGAGCTTTTTTTATATTTCTTTTTTAAGCAGCTCTTTAAATTCTCTTAAACTTCCCCGCCACTCTATAGGATAATCGCAAGCGCCTCTTTCAATTAATTTATCTTCAATAATTAGAGTTGCTATTCCTAAATCAGCAGCAACCGCATCTTCTTTTAAATCATTGCCAATCATCAGGCAATTTTCCGGATTTACATTGATCTTTCCTAAAATTTCTTTATAATAATTTGGATTAGGTTTAGCATAGCTCATATTTTCATAATGAGTTAAAAGTTCAAAATCAGCTGGATTAATACCTGTCCAACTTAATCTTTTTTCAACTGCTTCTTTAGGAAAAAGCGGGTTGGTTGCTAAAACAAGTTTTTTATCTTTATTTTTCAAATACTCAATGATTTCCAAAGGATTCTCTCTATCAATTTCAAAATGTTTTTCTAAAGCTACAAACTCATTTTGATAAAATTGATCAAATCTTTCTTTTATTTTTGCAGCTTCTTCTTTACTTTTAACTTCTATTTTCTCCATAAAAGCTTCCATAAAAGCCTGCTGATTACTGCGGCTGCCGTCATTCTTTATCATTTTCTCAGTTGAGTCCATTAAAAGTTTAATAAAATCATCCTGCTTTTTACATAAATCTTCAAATTTGGACGATAGAGCTCCAAAATAATATTTTAAAAATTGATCTGTCTCTATTGTTAATAATGTACCATCTAAATCAAAAAGAAAAGCTTCTTTATTTTTAAACAAAATTTGGCCTCCCTAAATTTGTGTTTATATTTATTTTTAAGTTATTAATTTAAAATTTTTCCATCAATGGCAAAAAATCTGTCTCATCAATTAAAATATCAACAAATTCTTTTAAATATTCATGATCTAATTCATCAAAACGTGATTTTTTAGGACTGTCAATATCTAAGACAGCAATTACTTCTCCCCCGACTATTATTGGCAGCACTATTTCTGATTTAGAATTAGGATCACAGGCAATGTGGCCTGGGAACTCATGCACATCATCCACCAACATTATTTTACGCTGGGAATAAGCTGTGCCACAGACACCTTTGTCTTCATCAATTCTGACACATGCTGTTTTGCCCTGAAACGGACCCAAAACAAGTTGATCCTGTTTCCAAATATAATACCCAGCCCAGTTTATATCACTCATAAACTCAAACAACAAAGCAGAACTATTTGCTAAATTAGCCAGCCAATCCCCTTCAGGTTCAATTAAAGCTTTTAAAGCCTGATTCATATTTTGAAGTTTTTCTTCTTTTTTAATCATTATAATCATTCCTTTCTAATTAAATTTAGAAACATTATTTTGCCCCTCCCCGGGGCAAGCCCACGAGGTTTGCGGCAGACTTTCGCTCTATTACTACATATAGTTTTTTAGAAATTCAAAAATAATGGTACTAAGATAGGAACTAGTGTTGAAAGTACTGCTCCACTGATGAACGCTGGAATAACAACTGCTTCTCCACCTGATTCCTTAACTAGCGGCAGGGTTACATCCATTGTTGTTGCCCCACCCGGTGCAATTGCTGCTAAACTTCCAAAATATTTAGCAACTACAGGCAGTACCATTACTGTCATCAACTCTCTAAAAACATTAGTTAAAAATGCCAGTGATCCTAATTCTGCACTATGTAATTTAGAAATTAAAACTCCAGATAAACTATACCAACCAAAACCAGCACCAACTGCCGCTGATTCTCCAGCTGAAAAGTTAAATATTAAGCCAATTATAACTGCTCCCAGTATAGATCCAACAGCTATTAAAATTGGAATCACAATTAGTTTCCAGCCCATAAGTCTTAAATCTTCAATAATCTCACGGCTTGCTCCAATATCAATACCAACTCCAAAAAGTAGTACTGCTAAAGAATAATTAGTTATTGAATCTAAAAAGTTAGCTTCTCCACCATTTAAAAGAAAATATCCTGCTAAAATACCTAATACAACCGAAGAAAAAATAAGAATTGTCATTGTATTGTCAGCACTTTGCTCTTCAATTTCAGCTTCTGTATCTGGGTCAGCTCCCAATAGCAGATTATTTAAATCCATAATTTTCACAAATATAACTACTGCTAAAACACTAAAGATAATACTAACTGCTGCAAAAATAAAAGCTTGAAAACCAATCTCTCCAAGCTGTCTAAAAATCTGTTCATTACTACCTAAATTTGCTCCCATTGCCAGCAGTAAAACTACAAGACCAATTTTAGTGATTAAATCTGCAAATTTAACAAAGTAATTTTTTTCATCAAGAAAAAACCCTAAGAATATTCCGGTAAACAAAAAGAAAATAATTAAATAAAAATCCAAATTTAACCCTCCAATATTATTCTATATAGTTTTTAGTGACATATTGAGAAGTCATTGCTCTTAACATGGCACTATAGTTTATTTTAAAAGTCAAAACATCTCCAACCTCTAATTTTTGATCTACTTCTGTAACATCAGTAATCAAATGATCACTACTACAGCCTAAGACTTTAACTCCTTCTAATCCTGGATAAAGACCATTATAATCTATATCTTGTTTACCAACTGCTAAAATAGCACGCCGGCGTAGCCCTTTGTCTTCTATTATCTGACCCCTTCCCTGACCACCAAAAGCCATTTCTCCTTCGGGATCTGAAGGTTTTTCTTTTAACTCAACTATTTCTGCCTGTAGACGAAAATTATAATGATTAAAGCCATCAAGCAAACTCTCATTTATAATATCTGTTCCAAGCAATATTGCTTCTCCTACTCTTAAATTAGTTATTTCTTGGGCTAGATATTGATCTTTTAACAGCCTTAAAGTTGCAGTATTGCCAGCAGATAAAATATCCAGTTTTCTTCCAATTTTATTTTCTAGCTCTTTTTTTATCTTAATTAATTTATTGGTGTTTTTTTCATCTGGAATAATTCCTGCAAAACAGCCCAAGTTTGTTCCTATGCCTTTAAGTGTTACGTTATTCATAGCTTCAATTTTCAAAGCCAAATCTTCTAAATCAGCGGCTAAAACGCCTTCTCTTCTGTCACCAATGTCGACCATAATTATCAAATCAATTTCTTTATTTAAAACTTCAGCTTTATCAGAAATCAAAGCTGCAGTTTTTAATTCAGTTACTAAAGAAACATCTACATTATTAACAATTTCTTCTATTTCAGATGGCATTGGAATTCTAAGCATTAACGCTTCTCCTTGATAACCGCTTTTTCTAAATTTTTGAATGTTTTCGATACGGGAATCAGCTATACTTTTGATACCTGCTCTCTGATACGCACTAAAAACATTTGTATCACCTGCAAATCCTTTGACTACTGCTGTTAATTTTATGTTCTTTGAATCTAATTCTTTTTTTAATTTTTTTGCATTTTCTTCTATTTTATTTACATAAACATCAAGCTGTGGATAATTCAATTAAAATCCTCCTTGTGAAATAGTATTTCTGAATGATATATTTATAAACTATAATTACATTATACTCTACAAAAGCTGATTCTTCAATTATTAGAACTTAGAAGACATAATGATTATAAATTTTTTACTTAAAATATATCTAAAAATAAAAAGACTACCAATAATAAAATTAATGGCAGCCTTAATCTATAAGATATATTTATTTGTAAATACATATAAATACTAAATTCTTTCTAATAATTTTTTTAGTTATTTAAAGCTTTTTCAATCTCTGCAGCTACTTTTTCAGCTTTAAAGCCTAGTTCTTCTCCAACTTCCTGACCTTTTCCACTTAAACCAAAGCGGTCCAGACCAATTACTAAACCATCACTACCGACTAACTTATACCAGCCACCTGTTACTCCGGCTTCGATAGCTACTTTTAATTTTGCTTCAGGTAATGGATGTTCGGCAGCATATTTTTCTAATTTTTGTCTTTCTGGTACTGACATAACAGCTGCTTTGATCCCCTTATCTGCTAAAAGTTTAGCACTTGCTTCAGCTAAGTTAACCTCACTACCGCTGGCAAAGATAATTGTATCTGCATCTTGAGGGTCACTAACAAAATAGCCACCATTATTATAGTTATCAAGACCCTGATATTTTTCAATATGATTTAGATTCTGTCTGGTTAAAATTAAAGCTGTTGGCTGATCTTTTGTTTCTAATGCTTCAACCCAGGCAGCTTTTGCTTCTTCTTCATCTCCTGGTCTTAAAACCTTAAGTCCTGGAATAATTCTTAATGCTTCCACATGTTCTATTGGCTGATGAGTAGGTCCATCTTCTCCAACAAAAACAGAATCATGGGTAAAGACATAAATCACAGGCTGTTTCATTAAAGCAGCAAGCCTAACTGCAGGTTTCATATAATCAGAGAAAACAAGGAAAGTCGCTGCAAACGGACGCAAACCAGCATGTAAGGCTAAACCATTGGTAATCGCTCCCATTGCATGTTCTCTAACTCCAAAACGGAAGTTTCTGCCGCTGTAGCTACCTTTTTGTACTTCTCCATATTCAGCATTATAAGTTTTAGTAGAAGGTGCCAGATCAGCTGAGCCACCTACTAAATAAGGAATAATTTCAAATGCTTTAGATAAAGCTGCTCCTGCTGATTTTCTAGTTGCTATTGGAGCCTCTATTTCTAAATCCATTATTTCTTCTTTTAAATCTACAGGCAGTTTAAGTTCCATTGCCTGATCCCATTCTTTTTTGAGCTTAGGATTTTCTTTAGCCCACTCAGCAAATTCTTTTTCCCAGGCCAATCTTTGATCCTGCATCTTTGCAGCATGAGCACGGAAAAATTCCTTTACTTCATCTGAAATATAAAATTTCTTATCTACCGGTAAATCAAATTTTTCTTTTAAACCTTTAATTTCTTCTTCGCCTAATGGTGCCCCATGAGCATCGCTTGTATCCTGCTTTGTAGGTGCTCCTAAAGCAATATGGGTTTTAGCCATAATTACTGTCGGTCTATCTTTATCTGATTTGGCCTGATTAATTGCATCTCTTAGCTGTTCAATATCATGACCATCAATATTTTCTATTACCTGCCAGCCATAAGCTTTAAAACGATCAGCTACAGATTCTGTAAAAGCTAAGGTTGTGTTTCCAGCAATTGAAATATCATTATCATCATAAATAGCAATTAACTTATCTAGTCCTAAATGACCTGCAAGTGATGCGGCCTCAGAAGTAATACCCTCCATCATACAGCCATCACCCATAATTGTATAGGTATAATGATCAACAATATTATGCTTTTCAGTATTATATTTAGCAGCTAACATTTTTTCTGCTAAGGACATACCAACTGCATTTGCAAAACCCTGACCTAATGGTCCAGTTGTAGTTTCTACTCCATCAGTTTCTGCGTACTCTGGATGGCCTGGTGTCTTAGAATGAAGCTGTCTAAATTCTTTTAAATCATCCATTGAAACATCATAACCGTTAAGGTGCAAAAATGAATATAAAAATGCTGAACCATGTCCGGCTGAGAGTACAAAACGATCTCTATCAGGCCAGTCTGATTTTGAAGCATCAATATTCATTACCTCTCCAAATAATAATGCACCAATATCAGCACAGCCAATCGGCATCCCTGGATGTCCTGAATTTGCCTTTTCTACAATATCTGCAGATAAACCTCTTACTATCTTAGCAACTTCTTTTAACAAAGCTATCACTCCTGAAAAAATTTATTATTAACTTTTATTTTTTTAAATCAAAATAATATATTATCAATTTTCATTATTTAACAACTAAAACTGAAGTTTTGGACTCCCTTACAATCTTTTCTGTAGTACTGCCTAATAATTTATCTTTTAATTTTGTATCACCTTTATCTGCTATCACTAATAAATCAAAATTATTTTCATCAGCGTATTTACAAATATCTTCAGCTGGATAATTACCCTCTTTAACTACTCTTTTAGTCTCTAAACCCTTTTCTCCCAATTTGCGTTCACACTGACCATAGACCATACTACAGGTTTTTAAAGCTTTATTTTTTTCAGATTTTTTTATATTTAAATTTTCTTCAGTCGTTTCTAATTTTTCTTTGGAAGTAATTAAGCCCATTTCATTACTAACTATTGTTATAAAAGTTACTTCTCCTTTACAGAGCAGAGCTAGTTCTTGAGCTTTTTGAGCAACTTTCGAACAGCTGTCAGCACCTTTAATCGCAACTAAAATCTTTATCATTTACTTTTCACTCCTCAAAAAATATTTTGGAAATATAAATCAATTCTATTAAAATTTTTGGCCACATAAATATAAAGATTTTATCATTTAACTATTTTATCAGAAAATAATTCTAAATACTTATTATAATAAAATAAATCCTCTCTATTATCTAACTCTTTAACTTGAATTTTATCTGACTGAATAGTTATAAATTTACCACTATCACCTTCTAATATTTTATCTACAGCAGCATTCCCCATTCTTAAAGCTAAAATTCTATCACTCGTTGTTGGAGATCCTCCTCTTTGCTGAAATCCCAATAATGAATGTCTGATTCTATAACCTAATTCACTTTTTAATTTTTCAATAAAGTTATCAGATCTACTTATACCTTCTGCATATAAAATAACACAATCATTTTTTTTACTTAAAACATTTCTGATATTATTTGCTATACACTTAATTGATGGATTTTCTTCAGGAATGATTATCAAATCTGCTTCTGCTGCCATTCCAGCCATTACTGAAATCCAACCACTTCTTCTACCCATTGCTTCAACCGCAAAGATTCTGGGCTTATCTGTATGAAAAGAAACTGCTGTATCTTTAATATTATCAATACTTTTTGTAACTATATCACAGGCACTGCTAAAGCCAATACTTAAATCACATCCATTAATATCATTATCTATAGAACTGGGAACCCCTATGATTTTCATATCTGTTTTTTCAGCTAAGGCTTTTGCTCCCTGAAGTGAACCATTACCCCCGATAACCACTAATCCTTCAATACCTCGAGATTCTAAAATTTTAATGGCTAATTTTTGGCCTTCATTAGTTTTAAATCTTTTTGAGCGGGCAGATTTTAATATAGTGCCACCTCTTTTACAAATCCCTTCAACATCTGCTGCCTGCATCTCAAAAAATTCATCGTTAATCAGGCCTTTATAACCTTTTTTGATCCCTATTACACTTATTCCATTTGACTTTGCTCTATTGAATACAGCATAAATTGCAGCATTCATGCCAGGAGCATCGCCTCCACTTGTTAATATTCCAATTTTTTTCATTTTAATATCACATCCACATATTAGTTAAACGAATAATTTGCTCTGCAGAAAATTGAATCCATTTTTTAGAAGATTCCATTGCCTCTTCTAAAGAACATGCTTTCTGTATAATAGAAAAAACACAATCAATTTCTTCTTTCAGTACTTTTTCAACATCCACACCAATTTCTCCTACAATTGCTACAACAGGAATATTATATTTTTTTGCACATTTTGCAACACCAATTGGAGTTTTGCCTTGGAGCGTTTGTCCATCCAGCTTACCTTCACCAGTTATAACTAAATCAGCATTTGCTATTTTTGCTTCTACTTTATTTACTTCTAAAACAATTTCTATACCAGATTTTAATCTGGCATCTAAAAAAACTTTTAACCCAGCACCTAATCCACCAGCTGCTCCACTACCAGCAATTGACTGTAGATCAAGCTTAAATATTTCTTTAATCTTTTCATTAAAATATCTTAGTTTATTATCTAATAATTCAACCTCTTTTTTAGCTGCTCCTTTTTGAGGAGCATAAACATAAGCAGCTCCATTAGGGCCAAACAATGGATTATTAACATCACAGGCAACTTCAATTTCCAGATTATTCAATCTAGGATCAAGACCGCTCATATCAATATTTTCAATTTTATCCAGTTCTTTTCCACCATATCCTATTTCATTACCATTTTTATCTAAAAAGCTAACTCCTAAAGCCTGGGCCATACCAACTCCAGCATCATTTGTGGCACTACCTCCAATCCCAATAATTAACTTATTAATATCATAATCTAAAGCTTTAGAGATTAACTCACCTGTACCATATGTAGTTGTAATAGTTGGATCAAGCTTTTCCTTGGAAACTAGAGGTAAACCAGAAGCAGCAGCCATTTCAACTACTGCTATTTTTTCTTGTTCTATCAGACCAAAATGTGATTCTATTTTTTTACCCAGAGGACCAGTAACTAGAGACTTTATGATAATCCCATTTCTTGAATCAATTAAAGCCTGGATAGTACCTTCCCCACCATCAGCCATAGGTATTTTTTCTATTTTTGGATTAGCTAATATCTTTTTGATACCAATTTCTATATTTTCTGCTGCTTCCATAGCTGACATACTTCCTTTAAATGAATCAGGAGCTACAACTATATTCATATCTATTCCTCCTAAATCTTAGCTAACAGCCTCTTTATTTATTAAATTGGGCATTTCTTTTCCTTTTAAACCAGCAATTAAGTTTTCTGCTGCCATAGTTGCCATTTTAGTTCTTGTTTCAATACTGGCACTGGCTATATGCGGAGTTAGTACAGTATTATCTAATTTATCTAGATCAGAATATAAATTCGGTTCTTCTTCATAAACATCAAGTCCAGCCCCAGCAATTTCACCATTTTTCAAAGCCCAGACTAGAGCTTTTTCATCTATAATTGGACCTCTAGCTGTGTTTATTAAATAGGCAGTTTCTTTCATTAATTTTAGTTCTTCTTCTCCAATCAAATGTCTAGTTTGAGGAATAAGCGGAACATGAAGACTAATAAAATCTGATTCTTTTAATAAATCCTCAAAATTTTTATATTCTAAACCAAGTCTCTTTTCTTCTGCTTTTTCCAGTCTATTTACATCATAATAATAAAAATCCATATCAAAACCCTTTGCTCTACGGGCAAAAGCCCTGCCAATTCTACCTATCCCAATTATCCCCAGTTTTTTCCCATAAATATCTCCACCTAAAAACATCATTGGTCCCCAGCCCTTATATTTACCGGCTCTAGTAAATTTATCTGCCTCAATAATTCTTCGTGCTGCAGCCATTAGTAGTGTCCAGGCAAAATCAGCTGTAGTATCAGTTAAAACCCCAGGCGTATTAGAGACTTTAATTTCTTTTTTAGTACAAGCCTCTACATCAATATTATTATATCCTACAGCATAGTTTGCAATAACCTTTAAATCAGGATTTAGTTCTAGAAGCTCCGAGTCAATTGAATCAGTTAATAAACACAGCAAGCCATCAATATCTTTTACTGCTGTTTCTAACTCTTCTCTAGTCATTACTCTATCATGTGGATTAACTTCAACTTTAAACTCTCTTTCAAGCATTTCCAGTGCTTTTTTTGGTAATTTTCTTGTAACATATACTCTTTTATCTTTAGACAATCTTAAAACCCCCTTTACAATCTTAAAAACGTTTTATAAAAATTATAATAGACAGCAGCTGAAATATATAATTTCAGCTGCCGTGTTGTATTCTAATAATATTTGAAATATCTATTCAAATATAAATTTATGTTTTATTAAATTAACTTATATCTGAGAACGAACGTAATCTAAAATTTCAAATGGTTGATTCTCATTCATCATTTCAAAGATTTTATCATGGTCAATTCTAGCAGCTATTTCAAAGAAATAGTCCATCCATTCAAATGTTTTTTCCATAACTTTTACCTGATCATTTCTCTGTGGAAATACATCTGCTGTAATCCAACCCTTATAACCTACCTTCTCTAAGTAAAGCAGAACTTCAATGTAATCCCAGAAATTTACTGTACCCGGAACCATATCCCAGTCCCAGTTTCTATAATTATCATTTATATGAACATAAAACAATCTATCTGTAGCTCCTAAAAATCCAATTGAATCAGCAGGAACCTCTCCAGCAAGTAATGAATGTCCAATATCAACTGTTACTCCAACATTATCTTTATCAACTAGATTACAGAAATATGCAGTTTTACCAGCATCAGGTAAGATACAGTGCATTCTAGTTTCATTTAGTTTATACTCTAAACTAATTTTTACATCATCACGATATTCTGCTGCCTCACTTACACATTCAAGTGCATCATTGAAACCTCTTACATAATCAAATTCAAATGGATAATCAGAACCATCACCAAGTGGACAGACAGTTATCAAATTACTCCCAAGCTCAACTGAAGCATCCATTGCTGCTTTTAAATATTTAACTGATTCTTTTCTAACAGCAGGATCAGGATTAGTAATTGAACCGTACTTAAATTTCTCTTCTGATTTAAGATTTAAATTAACTGAAGAACATTCTAAACCCTGATTATCTAACATTTTTTTGAATTTAACTGCATCTGTAAAATTTTGAGGATAGATAACCTCTACTCCTGAACAGCCTTTTATATTAGCAGCTGTTTCTAAAATTGCCTCCATATCTTTATCTTTAGCGTATTTGATGAATCTATCCTGTAGACCACCTAAGAAACCTGTTATAACCGAGTATTTGTAATCACTTCTATTCATTATTCCCCACTCCTTTTATGATTGTTTTTATTTTACTAAATATAGGTGTTTGACTTAAAATCATGATCATTATTATTGAAAATAAAATTAAAGCTACTGGTCTTTGGAAAATTGTCATAAAACTACCTTTAGAAATCATTAAACCCCTTCTTAAGTTTTCATCTGCCATGGGCCCAAGTATAACTCCCATAACAAGTGGTGCAATTGGATATTTCATTTCAGTTAAGTAATAAGAAATAACACCTATTGGAATCATCAAATAAAGGTTAAAAACATTCATTCCTATCGCATAAGAACCAATTATACATAAAGCACCAATTATCGGCATAAATAAAGGTGATGGCACCCTCAGTATTTTTACAACCTGTTTTGCTAAAAGCATACCTATAATCCACATTGCTACTGATGCAAGCAGTAGAATTGCTGCAATTCTTAAGATAAATCCTGGATGGTCAAAATTAATTAATGGACCAGGATTTATACCATGTAAGAGTAAAGCTCCTAAGAGCATTGCTGCAGGTGGACTTCCAGGCACTCCTAAATTAAGCAGAGGAATCATGGCCCCTCCTATACAGGAATTATTTGCAGTTTCAGTAGACACTATCGCTTTATAAACTCCAGTCCCAAATTTCTCTGGGTTTTTAGAAGATTTTTTAGCTGCACCATAAGAAACCCAACCTGCAATATCTTCACCAACTCCAGGAATCGATCCTATTCCTACACCAATTAAGGAAGATCTAAGAATATCCGGAGTATGTTTAAATATTGTTTTAAACTCAGGTAATATTCTCTGAAGATCTTCGCATTTAGCAAGTTTGTTACCTTCTCTTAATACTTTAATGATTTGTGGAATTCCAAATGCTCCAATTAAAACTGGAACTACTTCGATACCACTATCAAGCTGTGAAATACCAAAAGTAAATCGAGGATAGAACTGCAAAACATCTCTACCGACAATTGCCATAAATAAACCAATTAAGCCCGCAATCCAACCTTTGAAAGCTAAGTCAGGAGTTGTTAGTGTTCCACTCATCATAATACCGAAAAACGCTAATAAGAAAAATTCCCATGAAGTAAATTCCATTGCAAAACTTGAAATTATTGGGGATATGCTTACTACAAATAACATTCCAATTGCAGTCCCAATTGCAGAAGCAGTTGTGGTAATTCCTATTGCTTTACCACCTTCACCACGTTTTGCTAATGGATAACCATCTACAGCAGTTGCAGCTGCTGCTGCTGTACCTGGAATATTTATCAAAATTGCAGAATATGAACCTCCATAAACACCACCAACATAAATTGCCATTAGAGCAATTAAAGCAGTATTAGTTTCCATTCCATATGTTAATGTTGTTAAAAGAGCTACCCCCAAAGTCGCTGTCAATCCGGGAGTACAACCAAAAATTATTCCCATAAAAACTGAGCCAAAAAGTATCATCACATTTAAAGGAGTAGATACCAGGTGTCCCATCATCATAAAAAATTCTGCCAATCTTTCTATTATGAACATTTATTTACCTCCTTTCTATTATGAGCTTTTACAATCCTAATATATCATATGCTATTAAGTTCATTACTTTGATTATTACACCTTCATAAGGTAGTATAACCAACAAGAAATATTTAAATAATGGTACTATGAACAAAGGCACTAAAAATGATAAAATTAAACTAACTCTAAATTTATGTTTTAAATCTGAACTCCTAATAACTGATTTTGTATAAAAATAATAGGCTGCAATAAATAACATAAATAGATAATCAGTAAAATTCGGAATTAACACAAAAAGATGATCAATATTTAAAATAAAATAAGCTAAAAATATAAGTGAACCCATAAGATAAAACTTATATAACTTTTTTAAGAGACTGTAATCATCAAAATAGAAAATAGACATAAATACTAAAAGAAAGTTAACTGTAGCAAGAAAATAATCTATTCGGGGTATAAATAAATATACATAAAAGACAAAGAAAGATAAAATAGCTATATAGCGAAGATTCCTTTCCTTAAGAATTGTCCCCATCAGACCATCATCACCAAAATGAACTACTCTTTTTTTAATGCTTTCCATTCCAACTTCTTTAACAGCAACAAATCCCAGTAGTATAGACAAGACTAACATTGAACCACCGATTATAAAAGGAAATAATGCTGGAGAAACATACCAAACATTTTTAACTCCCCCATAACTGCTGGATACCGGCATTTGAGATGCTCCAATTATTATAAATAATCCGAAGATAAATAATATAATACTTGTCACAAAATCCTGTATTCTTAATTCTTTGTTTTGATTATTCTCCATTAGAAACTGCCCCTTTCAAATAGAAAAAACATAATTAGTGCACAGTCTGAATAAATATCTTATTTTAAACAAACTGTGCACTTTCAATCAATTTATTACATTGCGCCAGGTTTTGGAATTCCAAGTTCAGCAGGATTAACTTCTGCTGTTCCAAGCTCCCATAATGTCCAACTAAAGTTAGATTCTAGTTTTGCAAATACTTCTTGAGCTTCTTCTCCTGTTTTACCGGAAAGAATATAATAGTTCTTTTCTGCCCAATCTTTTACTGTATCTGTTTCCAATGCTTTAGTAAATGCATCTGTAAGCTTAGCTTTTACATCATCTGGAACATCATTAGGTACAGCCATACCAATTGCCTGAGAAATAGGTAAGTAATCTGTTAATGAAGGTTCTATTTCTAAACCAGAAGGAATTGTTCCTACTCCTTCTAATTCCATAGAATCTTTAGTTAAAGTAGCTAATGGTCTTAACTTGCCACCGCGAATTAACTGCTGCTGTTCTGCAAGTGAAGTAATAACTACTGAAACTTCTCCAGTCATTGCTGCATTTTGAGCAGGAGATGAACCTGGATAAGGAATTAAGTTAAATTCGATTTCAGCACCATCTTCCAGAGCCAAAAAGTTTAAGTGGTGAATTGAACCAGCACCAGCTGCTGTAGCTCTAATTTCACCAGGATTTTCTTTGGCTGCTGCAATTAAATCTTCTAAAGTCTGATAAGGACTATCAGGTGTTACAGAAACAATATCAGGAGAACCACCAACAATAAATGGATACCAAACGTTAAATCTCTTATCAAAACCGCCCATTACAGCAGATGTAACATTAGATTCCGAAAGTCCTGTAATTGTATAACCATCATGCGGCTGATTATAACCATAGTTTAAACCAATTGATCCTGCTACTCCACCTGGTTTATTAGTTACATTAACATTAACACCAAGGATCTTACTCATCTCACCAGCTACAATACGATTACATGTGTCAGTTCCACCACCAGCTCCCCAAACAACAACATCTGTAATTGGTCTAGCTGGATATTCCCTTGCCGCCATTGCCAGACTACTCAGTGCTAATACTAAAACTAAAGTGATTAATAAGCTTTTTTTCATTTTTTACCCTCCTGTTTTTTGATTGAAAATTAAAGTTAATATTTCGAAGAATTATAAAGATGATAAGATTCTAAAAATTTAACTTATTTTTATCCCCTCCCTCAAAAAATTATTAAGCCTATTTTCTTTTCACAACTCTTTTGACTGCTTCAACTATATGTTCAGTATTCATACAATATTCAGTAAATAGTTCTTCAGGATCTCCTGATTCTCCAAAGCAATCCTGAACACCAATTATTTCAACTGGAACTGGCATCTTAGTTGACAGAACTTCTGATACTGCTCCACCAAGTCCACCAATGATATTATGGTCTTCAGCTGTTACTACTGCACCAGTTTCTTCTGCAGCCTTAACCAAAAGCTCTTCATCAATTGGTTTAATTGTATGAATATCAATCACCCTTAAATTTAAACCTTCTTTATTAAGTGTTTCTGCTGCTGCTAAAGCTTTATGGACCATTAGGCCTGTTGCAACAATTGTACAATCAGCATTATCATCGCTTTTTAAAACATTTCCTTTTCCAATTTCAAAGTCCATTTCTTCCTCATAAACTGCAGGAACTGGATTTCTCATTAATCTAATATACATCGGTCCATCAAATTCTGCTGCTGCAAAAACAGCCTTTTTGGTTGATGCTGCATCAGCTGGTTGAACAATTGTCATATTTGCAACTGCTCTCATAATTGCAATATCTTCTAATCCCTGATGAGAAGCACCATCTGACGAAACCTGTAGTCCACCATGGCTTGCCACAATTTTTACATTTAATTCTGGATAACAGATAAATGTTCTTACCTGCTCCAAAGCCCGCATACTGGCAAATACTGCATAGGTTGTAGCAAAAACAGGCAAACCTGTTGAGGCCATCCCAGCTGCCACTCCAACCATATTTTGCTCTGCAATTCCCATATTATAAGCTCTTTCAGGAAACTTATTATGGAAATGAACAGAATTAGTGGACTTAGAAATATCTGCATCTAAGACTACTATATCTTCATTCACTTTTCCCAGCTCAATTAGAGCCTCACCAAAAGCTTTTCTGGTTGCCATATCTGTCATTATTTACTCACCTCTGCTTCTAATTCCTTCATTGCTTGCTCAAACTCTTCTTCATTTGGAACCTTTCCATGCCACTCAACTACACTTTCCATAAAAGAAACCCCTTTACCTTTTTGAGTATGAGCGATTAAAACTGAAGGTCCACATAATTTTTGAGCCCATTCAAAGCCATTTAAAATATCATTAATATCATGACCATCTATCTCTTTTACATTCCAGCCAAAGGCTTCCCATTTATCTGTAATTGGCTCAATACTCATAATATCTTTAGATTTACCATCATTTTGAAGTCCATTATAATCTACAACTGCAGTTAAATTATTAGGGCGATAATGTCCTGCTGCCATAGCGGCCTCCCAGATCATACCTTCCTGGATTTCACCATCTCCTAATACAACATAAACATCATAATTATTGCCATTATTTTTTGTAGCTAAAGCCATTCCCAGACCTAAAGAAAGTCCGTTACCTAAAGAACCTGTATTAATATCTACCCCTGGAGTTTTTGTCATTACAGGGTGCCCCTGCAAAATTGAATGCATTTTTCTTAATGTGCCAAGATGGCTGACATCAAAATAGCCTCTTCTAGCTAAATTTGCATACCAGACAGGACAGGCATGACCTTTAGATAAAATAAACCTATCTCTACCTTCCCAATCAGGATTTTCTGGATCAATATTTAAAACCGAAAAATAAAGTGTTGTTACTATTTCAGTTGCTGAAAAAGAACCTCCAGGATGGCCTTTGCCAGCTTTATAAATCATATCTAAAATATCAGTTCTAATCTGATTTGATTTCTTCTCTAATTCTTTAACTAATTCATTTCTTGAATATATTTGATTACTATTACCTACAGTATGAAACAAACTAACCCCTCCTTTAATATAATATTGTGAATTTTAATGCTATTTTTTGAAAACTATATTATTATTTCTACAATTGATTAGTAATCCCCTCCTTTTTAAATTAAATATTGAATATTGAATTCAAAATTAAATAAAAAACAAAAATAATCAATTTAAAGAATTATTTTTGCTGTTTTCATATACTACACAAATATTTTCTCTACTTTTTTCTAAATGATCCATCATTAACATCTGGGCCTCTCTGATATTTCTTTTTTTCATTTCGTTTACTATGTTTTTATGTTCTGAAATAGTTTCTTTTGGTTCTCTCATTAAACCTTTTTGATAACTAAAACGATAAATATTAAACATCTCATTTATTTCTTTTATTAGATTATTATTTGTCTGTTCAATAATACTTTTATGGAATTCCTGATCACAGACTCTGTATTTCTCTATTTTCTCTTTATCCCAATTATCATTGTCAAAACAACTGAAACATTTACTTAAATCTTCAATTTCTTCATCAGTTGCCTGAAGAATAAATTTTTTAATTGCAACTACTTCTAAGATTATTCTCACATCAAAAATTTCTAACATTTCTTCGAAATCTACATCTTTGACATAATAACCTCTACGTGGTATATATTCTACCATCTTTTCAGTAGTTAATCTTTCTAAAACTTTTATTAGTGGAGTTCTGCTTACTCCTAGTTCATTTGCAACATGCTCCTGCTTTATTTTATCTCCTGGTTCCAGTTCTTTATTCCAGATCATTTCTTTTATTGTTCGATATAAATAACTATTTAAATTTTCATAATCACTTTTATTTGTTGAAATACTCATAAGATCATTATCCCCACTTTTAAGATTTTATTTATCTTAACAAATTAACTTTTAATATATTATAGCATATTTAATATTGAATTCAAAATTTTATATTAAATTTTTTTACCTAATATAAATTTAAATGATTAAATTTTTAGAAAATCTAGATTATAAATATTCCGACTTTCTTATTAACTTTAAGTATATTATAACACATTTAATTTTGAATTCAATATTAAATTTAAAATATTTTTATTTTTTTTAAAATATTAAGATAATAATTAAATAATTGAAGTATGGATTTGATATTGAAAAACCGGCCAAAAGGCCGGTATATAGACTTTAACAAAACTTATTCTATTTCGATAGTACGCTTTTTAACTGGAGTTTTTTCTTCTTTTGGTAGATGAACTTTTAATATTCCATCATCATATTCTGCATTAATATCATCTTGATCTACATTTTCAAGGTAAAAACGACGGGTATATCTACCTTGTCTTCTCTCTCTACGAATATAATTATCATTTTTTTCTTCTTTTTCTTCTTTGTGTTCAGCAGAAATTGTTAGATAATCATCATCAATTTCAAGCTGAATATCTTCCTTTTTCATACCTGGCATTTCAGCTTCAATGGTATATTCCTCATCACTTTCTTTAATATCAGCTCTAAAACTGCGTCCTGCATAATCCATTACATCACCAAAGAAATCGGAAACCAGACTGTTGAAAGGATCTTCGTCTCTCTCAGCTACATCTCTCCGATTGCGGTTTCTAAATGGTACTAAATCAAACATAAAACCACCTCCGAATTTGATTAATATTATTTTTTGACTTTTATTTTCTACTAATATTATAAGACTAAAGTCAGAGAAGGTCAAAAAACTAAAATGGTTGATTTAGGTTAATTTTTTTATTATTCTAGATTAAATCATTGATTCTAGCTTATTCTCAATTTTACTGTATAAATCTCTTCCCTTTGATAAATGTTTTTTGAACTTTAAAATCCTGATCAAAGAGCACTAAATCTGCCTGATAACCAGGCTTGATTCTACCTAATTTATGATCTAAATTTAATTTTCGAGCTGGGTTTAAGCTTACCATCTTAAATATATCTGCCAAAGATAGATCAGTGACTTCCATCAAATTTCGTACAGCTTGGTCTAAAGTTAAGACACTTCCTGCAAGAACTCCAGACTCTAATCTGGCAGCACCATCTTTAACTATTACTTTTTGACCACCAAGCTCATATTCTCCAGCCTCAAGGCCAGTTGCTTCCATACCATCAGACACTAGAATTACTTTATCTACACCCTTAGCTTGAATTGTAAAACGGTCTACTGCCTGATGATGATGAATTAAATCAACAATTAATTCAACTGTGGAATCAGAATCTAAAGCTGCACCTACCAGTCCGGGCTTTCGATGATGCAACCCGGTCATTGCATTATATAAATGGGTAAAATGGTTCATACCCGCTTTATATGCCTGCTGAAATTCTTCATAAGTAGCTGCAGAGTGCCCGGCTGAAGCAGTAATATTATTTTCTTTGAGTTCTTTTATCAATTCTAAAGAACCACTAATTTCAGGGGCCATGGTAACAATCTCAACAACATCGTAATAATCTCGAAGCAATTCTAGATCGGGCTTAATTAAATTATCACTATTTTGAGCCCCAATATAGTCTGGACTAATAAAAGGTCCTTCTACATGGGTTCCTAAAACCTGGGCTCCAGCTAGTCCATTTTTTTTAGCCTGGCGAATATTTTTTAAAGCAGTATGAATTTCATTTTTGGCCATCGTCATCGTTGTTGGCAGAAAAGAAGTTATGCCATGTGAAGCCAAGACCTCACTAATTTTAGCAAGAGCTTCGGGAGAAGCATCCATAGTATCATATCCACCACCACCATGGATATGAGTATCAATCATTCCTGGCGCCAAATAACCTCCTTGAGCATCAATAACTTCCGTCTCATTATCCACTTCCAAATTATAAGAAGCGACTTTTTCTATTTCAGCATCCGCTTCAGAAAAAAGCACAGACCCACTATTAATTATTTTATCTTCTAAAATTATATTTGCATTTATAATTAGTTTTTCCATTGATTTTCACCTCTAACTATAATTTATCGGATTCAGGCTTAAATTAAAAGAAAATATGCAACATTTTTAGATAAATTATAGCTTCATTTATTTATTATTTTTATTAGTTTCTTTTTAATTATCTTCATTCTCAGAGTTATCAGAGTTCGTTTTATTTTCTTCATCATAGTCTTCGGTATCAAATTCTGCATACTCTGCCAATTTTTCTTTAACTGCAGTGTGTATTTTTTCAGCTTCTGTGTCGAGCATAATTTCTAAAGCCTGATCAATTTTTTCAATACTATAGAGATTAAATTTACCCTGATCTACTGCTTCAATAACTTCTTGATCTAACATTAAATTATCAAGGTTTCTTTTAGGAATAATTACTCCCTGTTCACCTGTAAGTCCTTTTGACTTACAGACCTTAAAAAATCCTTCTATTTTTTCATTGACCCCACCAATAGGTTGGACAACCCCTTTCTGATTCATAGAACCAGTTATTGCTATATCCTGTCTGATAGGGGTGGCTGAAAGTGACGACAAAAGAGCCACTACTTCAGCACAGGTTGCACTATCACCATCAACTCCACCATAACTTTGCTCAAAGGCGATCGAAGCTGTCAAACTTAAAGGTGCATCCTGAGCATATTTACCACCTAAATAACCGGTAAGTATCATTACACCTTTACTGTGAATCCGACCACTCATCTTAGCTTCGCGCTCAATATTTATTACACCTTCTTTGCCCAGATAACTACGAGCAGTAATTCTAGCAGGGCGACCAAAACTGTAATTGCCTGCTTGATAAACAGAAAGCCCATTAATTTGTCCGACTTCTTGTCCACTAACATCCAGCAGTAAATGATCTCTATCTATCTGTTCCTGTATTTTTTCTTCCAGCAGATTAGACCGCATTTCTTTTTCATCAATTGCTTTTTTAACAGAACTGGCACTAACTACTTCTTCGTCATAACTATCTGCCCATACATCTGACTCAAATAAAATTTCTATAATTTCATTAAATTTTGTTGACAATTTTTCGCGATCTCCAGTTAAACGAGAACTAAAATTAATCATTTCTGCTACTGCTTCGGCACTAAATTCTTTAAGTTCCGCTCTATTAATTACAGAAGATATAAAATCAGCAAATTTAGAAATGTTTTCTTTATTTCTTTTCATCTCTGTATCGAAATCAGCTTTAATTTTAAAGAGCTCAGAAAATTCTTCATCATAGTTATAAAGCAGATAATAAATATAAGGAGAGCCAATCATAATAATCTTTAAATCCAGTTCTACAGCTTCTGGTTTTAAAGTAATAATTGGGACACTTCGATACTGCTCACCTATATTTTCTACGGTTATTTCTTGATTTATTAAAGCTCTTTTCAGAGTATCCCAGCAAAAGGGGCTTGTCAATAGATCTTTCGCATGAACAACTAAAAAACCTCCATTTGCTTGATGCAGTGATCCACTTTTAATCATTGTAAAATTAGTAGTAATCGTTCCAAATTGGCTCTTACCTTCTATTTTTCCAAACAAATTGTAGTATGTTGGGTTTTTTTCATAAATGACTGGAGCTCCCTCAGTCTTATTGTTATTAACAAATATATTAATTTGATAGCGGACAAAGAAACTGCCGTCATCATCCTGCTGCATTGCCATAAATGGATTTTGCTGTTTTTTATCATTTTCATTGCGAAAGCGATCAATATTATCTACAATATCTTCCTGTACTTCTTCTAAATAATCTACTATTTCTTCACAGTCTTCATATTGATTTTTCAAGTGACAAATTATCGGCTGTACAATAGAAATGCCAATCTTTTTTTCTAAAGCTGAAAGCTCATCTTGTGCCTTTTCTTTAATTGAGCGAATTTCCCGCATAACCTGCGAAATTTCATTTTGTATTTTTTGGCTTTCATTACGGATTTCTTCTTTTTTATCTTCATCCATTTCTTGAAAATCTTCTCTAGAAATCGGTTCTCCATCTTCATCAATCGGAACTGGAACTAAACCTTGAGATGTGTTTTGAAGCAAAAAACCTCTCTCTTTAGCTGAAGATTCAAATTCCTGCATCAGTTTATTCGATTTGGGCTGATATTCATTCAATATTTCTTTTCTTTCTTTTTCGTATTCTTCGCCTTCGAAAGCACGTGGAATTTCTTCCTGTAATTCTTCAACAATTTTATCCATATCATTTTTTAACTCATTACCCATCCCAGCTGGCACCCGCATAACTCTTGGTATTTCTGGCTCTGAAAAGTTGAATACATATAAGATATCTTTAGGCTGATCCATTTCTGCAGCCTTTTCTTCTGCCATATTCTCAGCATAAGTTGATTTCCCAGTTCCAGATTCACCAGCCATAAAAATATTATATCCTTTTTTATTAACCCTCATTCCAAAGTCCAAAGAAGATGCTGCTCTATTTTGACCAATTATCTCTTCATCGATTGCAGAAAGTTCCTTAGTAGTTTCAAAATCTAATTCGTCTGAATTAAAATTATAATCTAAATTTGAAATTTTAATTTTATATTTATCCATTTTATGCACTCCTTACATTTAATTATTATTTCCAAAAAATAATTATGAAAATTCTGACTAAAGCTCTTATTTAATAAATTCGGCAAAAACAAACTATATCCTGCTTAAAAAAGCTACTACTTTTAATTTAGCTAAATTATGCCATAAAAGTTGAAAAAAAATTTCAGCTAAGATAAAATGAACATAAGATATGTTATATTTTTAACAATATTTTAAAGGAGAGATAAATATGGGAAAAGATTCATACAATATTCCAGACATAATCATTGGTAGACTGCCGGTTTATTACAAATATTTAAAGAATTTGCAAAAATCAAATAAAAAATATGTTTCATCTGAGGAACTCGCTCAACTAACAGGATTTAGCAGTTCTTTAATTCGTAAAGATTTAAGTTATTTTGGCACTTTCGGTAAAAAAAGTTATGGTTATGATATCTTTTGCCTTTTTCAACAGATCAATATTATTATGGGATTTAACTATCAGAAAAAAATTATTTTAATTGGGGCTGGACATTTAGGTCAGGCTCTAGCTTATAATAAAGGCTATTTTGAACGCGGATATGAACTTACTGCAATATTTGATAAAAACCCTAACTTAATCGGACTTGTAATCAATGATATTGAAATAAAAAACATTAATTTTTTAGAAGAGTTTATTAAAAACAATGAGGTTGATGTGGCAGCTCTTACAGTTCCCGGTGCAGCTGCTCAAAAAATAACTGACCGCCTGGTAACTGCTGGCATTAAAGCAATCTGGGACTTTACTGAAGTTCCTTTAAAAGTACCAGATGATATTCTATTAGAAGAACAATTAATTAATGAAGGCCTTTGTAAATTATCAGTAAAAATGAATCAAATTAGAATTAATGACTCAGAAATTGAATAACATCTCAGTTTTAAGCAAAATAAATTTTTAGATCTTTACTTAGTTCTTAAATTTATATCAAAAATTATAACTCAAATCTATACTAATTCAGCAATAGGGGTTTCAATCCCTTCGCCAAAAAGCTGAAATTTGAACTCATTAATTTCTCTGCTAATTTTTACTTTTCCTTTATGAAGTAAAGTTATATAGTCAGCTAGAAGTTTAATCTGTCTTCTATCATGGCTGACCATCACAACTGTCATTTCATCTGTTACTAGATCAGCAAAATGAGAATTAAAAAATTGGATACTTTCTTCATCCAAATTTGTTGTAGCTTCATCTACAAATAAAATTTCAGGTTCAGTAATTAAAGCTCTCGCAATAGAGACTTTCTGCTTTTCCCCACCTGAAAGAGTAAATGCTGATTGATTTAACAGTTTTTTGATTTCAATTTTTTCAGATATTTCTTTCACTTTGTTTTCTATTATCTTCGACTTATAATTACGCAGCTTTAATGGCAGAGCAATATTATAAAAAACATCACCCCGATACAAGTATGGATCTTGCCAAATAACGGAAAACTTCCTTCTTAACTCTAAATTTTCAGCAGTTTTATCAATTTTTTTACCTTTATAATATAGTTGACCCTTATAATCCTGATCAACTAAACTTAAAATATTTAATAGACTTGTTTTCCCGCTGCCATTACCCCCTACAATAAAATTAAATTTATTTTTTAAAACTACAAAATTATCAATATCCAGGATTTTCTTTTCTCTGCAGATTTTCTTAATATTTTTAACCTCAATAATTTTATCTTCTTGCATAATCTTTTCCCTCCTGCAGAAAATATGTTAGAAAATTTATTAAAAAAGATAATGTTAAAAGTATTATTCCTAATGCCAAGGCAAAAGCAAAACGACCTTTATTTGTCTCCAACGACATGGCAGTAGTTATTGTTCTGGTTACTCCCTTAATATTTCCCCCGAGCATCATAGAGACTCCAATTTCGCCCAATACTCTACCAAAACCAGCAATTATGGCTCCTATGATTCCATATCGAGCTTCTAAAATCAAAAGTTTAAATTTTTGACTGCGGCTTGCTCCCATTGATAATGCTGTTTTATATAATTTTTCATCTAGAGAAAAAATAACATTCCTAATTAAAGCAGTTATAAGGGGGGTAATTAAAATTACCTGTCCTACGATTATACCAATCGGAGTAAATAAAAGTTCTAATTCTCCCAGAACACCACGACGAGAAATTAAAGAATAAACAAAAATACCAACTACAACTGTAGGTAAACTTAAGAGAGTGTTCAAAATAATATTTACAAATTTTTTGCTTTTGAATTTCTTTCTAGCAATTAAGATGGCCAGTGGAACAGAAATAATTGAAGCAATTAAGGTTGAAGAAATAGAAATTTTAAGAGAAGTTGTTACTACATTGAGTACTTCAGAATCTATAGTTATAATTAGTTTTAAAGCTCTATATATTGCATCAGCATAATAGCCCACTTTTTGCCTCCTGTCAAACAAATTTTAAAGAGCCAGCTGTAGAGACTAATTAATCCTACAGCCAGCCATTCTTATCTATTAAATATAAGCTTAATCTACCAGATTATCTTCTTCAATTGCAGACGGATAAAATAGTTGTTTTCCGTATCTCATATAATTATTTATTAAATTTTGACCCTGTTGAGAAGTTACATAGCCTGTAAAAGCCATTGCCATCTGATAATTAACATGAGTATGATAGGCTGGATTAATTGGAATAATCCCATAAGGGTTAAATAAAGCAGGATCTCCACTATTTAATATCTCCAATTCTATATCACCACTATAAGCTAAGAAAGTTCCTCGATCAGCTAAAATGTATGCCTGGCGCTCATCTGCCATATTTATACTTGGCCCCATACCCTGACCACTTTCTAAATACCAGCTGCCATCGGGCTTAATTCCAGCACTATCCCAAAGAGATAATTCTTTCTTATGGGTACCAGAATTATCACCACGCGATACAAATTCTGTTTTCGATGCAGCTATTTTTTCTAGTGCCTCTGCAGCATTTTCAGTATCCCTAAGCCCGGCTGGATCAGAAGTTGGTCCTAAAATAACAAAGTCATTATACATTACATCTCTTCTATTTACCCCATAGCTATTTGCCACAAATTCATCTTCAGCTTCCCGGGCATGAACAAAAATTATATCAGCATCACCATTCCGTCCCAGTTCAATTGCAGCTCCAGTTCCTACGGCTACAACATCTACCCGCACATTAAACTTTTCTTCAAAAGGTGGAATCAATTCAGCTAAAAGCCCAGAATTCTCAGTACTGGTTGTAGTTGCCATTGTTAATATCTCTTGAGCAGCCGCAGCTGAACTAAAGATCAACATAAAAATAAGTAATGAAAAAATAATCTTCTTTATTGACATAATAATCCCCCTTGTTTTAATGTATTGACTTTTGATTTAATTTTAGAAAAATCAAACCCTATATTTTTAAAACACAAAAAAATAAACTCCCGGTATAATTACCGGAAGTTTAAGGCGGATTAAACATAATGCAATCCATATCGATCACTCCTTTCCATCCGGGAGGCTCAAAAGTTTCCTTTTAAACCCTATCGGCGCAGTAAGCTTAACATGCAAGTCTTAGCTTAAAAGCGCTCGGAGTTGTGCGACTATTCTTACATTAATAATATCCATATTAATTAGTTTTGTCAAGCAGTTAAAAATTTTGTTTTTAATCAATTTTAGTTTAGTAAATATAAACTCTAGCCTCATAAGGTCTCAGAGATCCTTGAAGTTCAGATTTAATGCCTTCCTGGTAGTTATTTAATATTAATTTAGCCTGCTCAAATTTTATTTCAGAATCTAATTTATAGTTAACTTTTTCTTTAGAAAAATTTAATAATACCAGCAAATTATTTTCTTCTCCCAAACGCTGGTAAGCATATATATTTTTATCTTCTTCCATTAGAATATTATATTTACCATAAGCAAATACTGGATATTTTTTGCGCAAAGAAATCAGCTTTTGATAATATTTGAAAACTGAATCATTTGCAGTTAGATCTTTTTCAACATTGATTTCTGGATAATTATTATTCATTCTTAACCAGGGCTCAACCTCAGAAAATCCAGCATATTTACTTTCATTCCAGTGCATAGGTGTGCGAGCATTATCCCGAGTTCTATAATTTGCAATCTCTAAGATCTCTTCTTCACTCATTTCTCCTTTTTCCTGAACTGCTTTAATATAACCTCTAGTTTCAATATCATCAAAAGCAGTCAAAGAATCAAAACTAATATTGGTCATTCCAATTTCCTCACCCTGATAAATAAAGGGAGTACCTCTTAAAGTATGGAGCATTGTTCCCAGCATTTTTGCTGATTCTTTACGATACTTGCCATCATCTCCATAGCGAGAGACAATTCTTGGTTGATCATGGTTACAAAAATAGAGACTGGTCCAGCCATTATTCTGCTGTAATTTATACTGCCACTGGCTCATTAAATCTTTAAGTTCTTTTAGCTCCCAATTTGTAATCTTACTCCATCCTTCTTTACGATCAAATTCAAGATGCTCAAAAGGAATAACCATTGAAAATTCTCTTCTATCCTCTTTCACAAATTTCAAAGCCTCATCTTTATCAACAAAAGGAGTTTCTCCAACAGTCATAGAATCATAATTATTATAAGTATTTTCAGCCATTTCCTGAATAAATTCATGAACCCGAGGACCATTAGCAAAATATTCATGTCCTGCTAGCCCATCTTCAGAGCCATCCGGAAAATCCTGATCTTTTGAAATTAAATTGATTACATCCAATCTAAAGCCATCTATACCCTTTTTTAACCACCAATTGATAATATCATAAATTTCCTGGCGCAGCTCAGGATTTTCCCAGTTTAAGTCCGGCTGTTTTGGTGAAAATAAGTGAAGATAGTATTGTTCCGTCTGCTCATCATACTTCCAGGCAGAGCCACCGAAAAATGACTTCCAATTATTTGGTGGGCCACCATTTTTACCATCTTTCCAGATATAATAATCGCGGTAAGGATTATCTTTGCTTTTTTTAGACTCTTTAAACCATTGATGCTCATCTGAACTATGATTCAAAACCAAATCCATAATCAATTTCATGTCTTTTTGGTGCAGAAGCTCCATTAGCTCTTCTAAATCTTCCATTGTTCCAAATTCATCCATAATATCTCTGTAATCACTAATATCATAACCATTATCATCATTTGGTGACTTATAAACAGGATTTAACCAGACTGCATCAACACCTAGTTTATCAAGATAGTCAATTTTTTCAATAACTCCTCTTAAATCACCAATTCCATCATTATTACTGTCTTTAAAACTGCGGGGATAAATCTGATAAACCACAGCTTCTTTCCACCATTTTTTATTCATATTAAAGCCTCCAGTATAATTAATTAGATTTAAGCTGCTTTTTCTGCAGCCTGGTCTGTTACTTTTTTAATCAAATTATTAATAGTCAAAAATAAAATAAATAAAATCGCTATAAAAATTGGTATTATTTCTAGAGAAATATTTTTTGCCAAAATCCCTGCCAAACCAGGTATTAAAGCCCCACCCAGACCCGCAGCAGAAATCTGCATTCCAATAGTGTTTGTTGTATGTTTTTCCCCGACTCGATAGGAAGTACTTGAAATTAAGGCCGGAAAAATTGGTGCAATTGCAAGCCCTGTTATTGCAATCCCCAACAGTGATAAGGGCTGGGATAAGTTGACTGTAATTAAAACGCTTCCAAAAAGTCCTAAAGCTGCTGCATATTTAGCAATTTTTCGGCTCAAAAATTTGTAAGCTAAAAAACCAGCCAAAATTCTACCAACTGTAAATGAGCCCCAGTAAGCACTGACCCAAAAACCGGCCAGAGCTGTGCTAACACCTCTAGATTCTGTCAATAACGTGTAAGTCCAGTGTCCAATTGACATCTCTATTCCTGTATAGATAAAAAATAATAAAATACTCAATAATGCTGGTAAATACTTTATTGTCTGAAATAATTTAATATCTTTTTGTTGCTTTTTATTTTCAACAGTAGTTTTTTTATCTTTAGGATCCTGCCAAAGAAAAAGAGTCATTGCAAAAATTGACGCTAAAATAATTTGGGCTATTCCAACAATTATATAACCCATTCTCCAGCTATCAGAATACTTAATTGCATTTGCCATAATAATTGGCCCAATCGTAATCCCTACCCCAAAACTGGCATGTAACCACTGCATTAAACCTTCGTTAAAGTTCTTTTCTACATATGTATTTAAAGCTGCATCAATTGCTCCTGCTCCTAAACCAGCAAACACAGCCAAAATGGGTAAAAGCCACCAGAAAGGAGTCAATGTATAACCGATTAAAGCCAATCCAGTTGCTAAACAGCTAAGAGACAACAATACTGCAACTCCAACTTTTTTCATAAAAAAACCATTCAAAAAACTGGAAATTAAATAACCTGTAGTTGAGCCAATCAAAATAATCCCAAGTGCATCAAGTGGCAGTTTAAAACTACTTCTCATTTCTGGCCAGGCAACTCCCAATAAACCATCAGGCAGCCCCAAAGAAATAAAAGCTATATAGATTAAGATAATTAATAAGTATTTTTTATTTCCTTTATTCATAATAACACCTTTTTCTCAGCCGAATATTTTGTAAATCTATATAAAAAAACTAAAACTAGGCTGTTTCTCTTTTTACCAGTTTTAACTCTAGTTCTTTATGATAAATATCTTTTAACTCACCATTAATAGCTTTTAATAAAACTTCAATTGTTAAATAACCAAGCTGATACATTGGCTGCCAGATGGTAGTTAATTTTAGATATTTAGCAAGTTCAATATTATCATAACCAATTACTGCTATATCAGCCGGTACTTTCAATCCTTTTTCTTCCACCGCCTGCAGAACTCCTATTGCCTGATTATCGGAGGCAGCAAAGACTGCTGTAGGCCATTTTGCTTGCGGCAGTTCAAAAATTTCCTGCATTGATTGGTAGCCATCTTCAACATAAAAATCCCCATCTTTAATTAATTTTTGATCAATTATAATATTATTTTTCTTAAAAGATTTCTTTACACCTTCTAAACGCTTTTGCCCATGTAAACTATTAATATCTCCGTTAACAAATGCAATCCGACTGTGATCTAATGCAGCTAAATAGTCAACTGCCATCTCTGCACCTTTTAAGTCATCAAAATATATTGAATGAAAATCAGCAGAAAATTCATCAGCAAGCACTACCGGTATTCCAGAGTCTTTTAATTCTTGATCTTCTGTATCTGAAATATCCATTGTTAAAGCAGCAATCCCATCAACCTTTCTGCTGTGTACTATATCCATAATTTTTTTCATTCTATTTTCATTTAAATCAATTTTATGCAAAATTAAATCAATATTTTCCTCTTCTAAAGCGTCCTGTATGCCTTTTAAAACTTCAACAAAAAAATGATCAATAAAACTCGGAACTATAACAGCAACTGCATTTGCTTTCTGTCGAGCCAAATTTTGCGCAAGTTTATTAGGCCGGTAATTAAGCTCCTTCATTACTTCCAAAACTTTTTTTCTAGTATCATCTTTTACCTTATCGCTATTATTTAAAACTCTTGATACAGTTCCGATTCCAACCCCAGCTTTTTCTGCAACATCATAAATATTAACTTTGTTTTTAGACATTTAGATCTACTGTCCTTTCATTATTTTAACATTTATCCATATTATATCGTGTATAATTAAAAAATACAAAGACAGTTTAATAGAATAGGACAGGATGTTGTACTACATCCTGTCTACTAATAGCTTATATTCAAAACTTATTTTTCCAAAATATCTTCAATTTCTAATTCTAAATATGCTATCGCGTCTTCGGCCCTCGATTCTCCAGTTAAAACAGAATGAACTGCCTGGAAAAACCTTTCTGAGACTGCACTATATTCTTTTCCAGCTGCTGCTGATGGTCTGGGAACTGTGTTGATAAAAACTTGATAAAGATCCCCAAAAAATGGATTGGCTTCTAAAACGTCTTGATCTTCATATAAATCAGCAATAGTTGGGTTAAATGATCCTTCTACTGCTCTCATTTTTTGGACTTTTTCACTTGTCATAAATATTGCTAATTTTGCTGCCAATTCAGGATGCTCACTATACTTATTAACTGCTAAATTCCAGCCACCTAGCACTGCAGAACTACTTCCATTTTCGCCAGCGGGTAAAGGAGCAACATCAAATTTACCTGCTGTTGCTTTATCTTCTTCAGATGCCAGAGCATAAACATAGGGCCAATTCCTCATAAAAGCTGCATTACCAGCTTCAAACATTTTTCTAGAACTTTCTTCAACTAGGCCTGTAACTCCTGGAGGAGAAATTTCATTTACCCAATCACCTGCCATTTCAATCATCTCAAGAGCATTATCATTATTAATAGTTACTTCTCTCTCCTTATTAATAATACTTCCACCACCATTTGAGTGAATCCACTCTAAAGCATTACAGGTTAAACCTTCATATGCATTACCCTGCCAGACATAACCCCAAAAGTCAGGATTTTCTTCTCGTTCACCTGCTTGAATAGTTTTAGCCATTTCTTCTAGTTCTGTCCAGGTAGCTGGCGGCTCAGAATATCCATATTTATCTAATAAATCAGTTCTATAATATAATAATCCTGCATCAGTAAACCAGGGCATTGCTACTAGCCTACCATTAACAGTATTATTTTTCACTATAGAATCAAAATGCTTGTCTACTACTTCCTGAGCACCATAGTCATTTAAATCTAAAAAATGTTCTCCTAATTCACCAGGCCAAATTACATCAACCTGAAAAACATCAATGGAAGGGTCTTTAGTTTCTAAGTATTGAAGATATAAACCTTTTCTGTCATCGGATAAATCTGGTGTTGTGTAAACATCAACTTTCACATTAGGATTTTCTTCTTCAAACATTCTCGCTGCTTTTTTTGTAAGTTCAAGTTCAATTCCCACACTTCCTCCTGCAATTGTTATTTCTGTTTTTTCGCTATCTGCTTGAGCAAAAACAGATCCACTAAACCCAACAAGCAATAAAAAGACTAACAAAATAGATAAACTCAACCGTAAACTCTTCATAAAAATAATCCCCCTCTAATTTTTTTTGGAATCGCTTCCATAGAATATAAAAATAAAATGGAATCGCTTCCATAATAATTATAGCAATCATTTTTTTAATTGTCAAACAATTATCTCAATTATCCATATTTTATAAAACAAAAACCCGAAGCATGAAGCTTCGGGGTCTTAATTCTTTCTCTTTGATTTAATAGCCACCCATCATGTAATAATCCATCAAGGCGCTATCTTTCAATTTTACATGTCCTTCGACATCAGATTTAGAATTATACTTAATCTGATCCTCATGGTCCTTGTGAGCGCGCTTGTGCTTAAAAATGTTCTTCATTAGTAATGCCCCCTTTTAATAATTTTGGGGAACATACTCGCTGCACATCTACTTTGTTCCAAAATAAGTCCACCGACCTAATAGTAAACTCCGCTACTCACTTTCTGTCGGCTCAATTAAATTATACTACTTATAGAGTGCTTTGACAAGGGAAATTTTGAATATTTTAAATATTATTTCTTTTGCTCTTTAACACAATAATGTGCTAACATAGCAAGTTCTTTGCAGGATTTATAAAATTTAAAAAGAATTATAAAACTATTAACTATAATTTTTAAATCTTATAAAAGTGAGGTTTCAAGATGAAAAAAATATTAACACATTTACTTTTGTTTAGCTTTTTATTTATAGTTTTTTCTACAAGTGTTTTTGCTCAAACAGAAGATATAAATTTTGAAGAGAGAACTTCAAAAGCAAAAATATTGAAAGAAAACACTGAAAAATTTGAGGAAAGAAGAATTAAATACAGACAACAGTTAACAGTTGAAATCATTTCTGATCAACATTTTGGAGAAATAATGGAAATAGAAAACAATATCATGCGCAACAGTATTTATGGAGAACATCTACTAGATGTAGGAGATAGAATTATTCTAAATGTTGCAATGTTTAACACATTAATTCTAGCCTATGCAGGTACTATTGGTTTGATAATTACTATTCCATTAACAGCTTTTTCTGCTGCTGTTTTGTATAATAAATTTGATTCTAAGTAAAAATTTTAAGGGGTGAAATAATGCAAAGGAATAAATTTGATTTTAAAATTTTTAATCTAATATTACTAATCCTTACGATTTTTGTTAACTTTTTAGCGAATTATCTTCCTATCAATGGTCTTTCAAGTGGTGAAGTATCTGCTCTTTACAATAACCCATTTACACCAGCTGGCTTTACATTTTCAATCTGGGGAGTAATCTACCTTTTGCTAATTATTTTTATTATTTATCGCTTTTTTGGCAGCGGAAAAATAAATAAGCATTTTAGTACTGGCCCTTATTTTATCATTGCTTCAATTGCAAATATGTCCTGGTTATTTCTCTGGCATAATCAGCTGATTCCTTTATCAATGCTTGTTATTCTAATTTTACCACTTTCATTATTTCAAATATTTAAAAGACTACAGCAATATAAAAATTATTCTATAAGTGAATATTTAGCACTAAAACTTCCATTTAGCATTTATACTGCCTGGGTTACAGTAGCTTCTATTGCTAATTTTATGGCACTATTAGTCTACTTCAACCAAAATTGGCCGGCTAATTTTCTTAATATAGCAGCAATTATAGGTGTTTTGTTAGCTTTAACAATCACAGTCAAAATCTTAGATAACTATCTCAGTGTTTCCTTTGCTCTAGTAGTAATCTGGGCCTATATTGGAATAATTGGAGCCCAGCTAAGTTATCAAAGTCCAGTTATGGCTATTATAATTACTGCTGGAATTTCAATTTTAATTATTGTTTTAAAAATAATCAAAGCTTTAACCGTTATATTTTAAATTTATCTTACCCACTGATTTAAAGAGCTAATTTAAAAAAACATAATATATCAAAAACAACGGTATTATAAATCCATTTTTTGCAGCCTATATGTCACTTGATAATATTTCAGATCAATACCTTTTTCCTGAAGCCGATTTGCTATTCTTCTAGCTCCAAAACCTTTTTTTCTAAAAAATCTTATTAATTCTTCAACATTTTCCGAATTAGAAATATCACCTTTAATTTCTTCCTGAAAACCATTTTTTTGATCATCATCAAGTATTTTATCAGGAATATGCTCATTTTTAACTACAATCATTAATTTTTTATTATTAAGACTATTAATTAAAGGTGTAGCACTATCAATAGAGTAATTAATAACGCTTTTAAAATGTCTAACATTCCTTTTATAAGATGCATTGAGCAGCCTTTCTCTTGCCTCTGGCTCAAACATAATTTCTAAATCAAAATCATATTTCTCAAGTGCAGATCTTTTGTATTCTTCTTTAAAATGCAGGAACATCTTTTCTTTTTCACTATATGAACGCTGATCAAAAGGCGGTAGAACAAGCTCATATTGAGCTAATCGCTGATAAAGTTCTGGTAAAAGATTTTTTTCTAGATTTTTTGTAGAAGCAGCTATGATTATAACATCAACTGGTATTTCTTTGACTCCACCAATCCTACGAACAGTTTGTTCTTCAATAACTTTTAAAAGTAAATTCTGATAGCTTTTTAAAGCATGAGCTTCATCAAGAAACAATATACCTTTATTGGCCTGTTCTATTAACCCATTTTTATTAGATGCTCCAGTAAAACTACCTTTTTTTGAACCAAATATTTCAGATGCTGCAATATCGGGGTTAGTAAACTGGGCACAGTTGATATGAATAAAAGGAGCATCCTCTTTTAAAACTCCAATATTTTTAGCGAAGCGATACATTAACTTAGCCAATAAAGTTTTACCAGTACCTGTTTCACCAGAAATAATAGAATGTCTTGGCCCTCCGGGTGAACCCATTGCCTTACAGGCTTTATTTACAATTTCTTTTAAACTACCCTGGCTGCCTATAAAATCATTGAATATATTGGAAGAAGATGTATTAATTAATTTTTCCTGCAGATTTGAAATTTTACTATTCATCATCTTTAGTTCTGTGATATCTCTAAATATTGACAAACCTCCCTTAACTTGGCCATCAATCATTAAAGGATAGGCACTAACTATAAAATGTCTTCCATCCGGATTTTGCACGTGAATATTAGTATATTCTTTTTTAGAGTTCAAAACTTTTAGTACAGCTGCGTTTGGATAAAATTCTGCAATATGTTCTCCCAACATATTTTCTATTGTCTCTTCTGCATAATCTGCAGAATTTTTATTAACATAAATTATATTTCCGTCCTTATCAACTACATTTACACCTTCATTTATTTTTTGAATTATTTGGTCTAAGATTAAGCTTGTTGGATTATTTAAATCAAGCCACTTCATTTATTTATTCCTCCTGTATGAAATAAATTAAATTTATACACAAATTTTTTCTGGAATTATGATTTTCTTTCCTTTATGATCCTTTAAGCTGACCTCGACTCCATAAACCGAATTAATTTTAGCAGCTGATAAAGAAGCTGCGCTGCCATCAGAAAAAATATAACCTTCTTTAAGCATAATAATTCGATCACTGAAACGACTGGCCAATGAAAGATCATGCATCGTAACTATTGCAGTTTTACCATTTGCAACTTCTTTTTTAATTAAATTAAAAATTTCTAATTGATGTCTCAAATCTAGATTGTTTGTTGGCTCATCTAAAAGTAGAAGTTCTGCTGCTTGAGCAGCCGCTCTTGCAATAAAAATTTTCTGCCTCTGTCCTCCACTTAAATTATTTATTTGTTTAAATGCAATTTTTTCTAGTCCCATCTTAGAAATCACTTTGGCTGCTATTTCTTTATCTTGATGATTTGCCTTCCAACTGCTGTGGGCTTTTCTGCCCATAAGCACTGTTTCAAAAACATTACAATTAAAAATATTTTCTGCAGCTTGTGGAACATAAGCTATTATTTTAGCTAATTCTTTCATACTAAAAGCTTCTAGATCTTTTCCAATCAGCTCTATACTCCCCTGATCAGCCTTTAAATAATTATTAATACATTTTAAAAGTGTACTTTTACCAGAACCATTAGGACCAATCAGAGTAATTAATTCCCCTCTTTGAGCCTCTAAACTAATATTTTTTAACACTTTTTCCTTTTTATAAGCAAAATTTAGAGAATTTATTTTTAAAATCACCAGATCTGCCTCCCTTTAACAATCAAATAAATAAATAATGGTGCTCCAATAAAAGCCGTTAAAACACCAACTGGTAAAACTACTGGTCTAAAGGCTGTCCGAGCTAAATTATCAGCAATGATTAAAATTAAGCCTCCTGCTAAAGCGGAATTAAGAAAAAGATAACGCTGGTTACCAGCTGCAATTTTCTTAATAATATGTGGAGTAACCAAGCCAATGAAACCAATCACCCCAACAAAAGAAATAATAACTGATGTTAAAATAGAAGCAGCTGTCATCGCAAATAATCTTAATTTTTTAGAATCAACTCCCAAACTTGCTGCCAGCTCATCACCTGTATTCAAAATGCCATAGCTCCATCCATGATATATAAAATAAATTAAAGTTATTAAAAGTGTAAATAAAATTATAAGAAATTGATTCCAATTTGTTCGACCCGGATCACCGAAAGTCCAATAAATCACTGAAGCCAATTCTAAATCATCAGCAAAAAATTCTAAAGCAGTTGTTCCAGCTGTAAACAAAGAAGAAAGAGCAATACCCGCTAAGACAATGCTTTCTCTACTTGCCTTTTTTTTAACACTGATCATTAAAACAGTAAAAACTGCCAGCTGCGAAAAAATAAAGGCTGAAATTGCTGGCAAATATAATCCATCTAAAAATGATAGTACTGGTATCCTACTGATATCAAAAATTACAATGGCAAAGGCGGCTCCAAAAGCTGCAGCATGAGAAATACCAAGGGTGAAAGGAGAGGCGAGTGGATTTTTTAAAATACTCTGCATAACAGCACCTGCTAGAGCCAATCCCATTCCCGATATCAGTGCAGTTAAAATAGCAGGCAGCCGAATATTCCAGATAATATTATAAACCATACCTCTTTCAGACTGGAAAATAACTTTAATTAAATCATTAATATCTAACTCAGCTGCACCTACAAATAAAGAATATACTGCCGCCAGAATAATTAATGATAACAATCCTAAACTGAGAAATATTATTCTGCTGGATTTCTTTTTTTCTTCTGTTAATATTTCTTTTTCTGTACTTAAATTATTAGTATTCATAAACTTACCTCTATTATCTCATTATTTAAAATCACTTTAAATTCATCTTTTTAAAACCACCAAAGATTTCTGCCATTTCAGTATAAACAGCTTCACCAACAAATTTTTTATAAATTTGATCAGCTTTCTCTTCTACCTTTAAATTCATAAATTCATCTGGATACATTATTTTTGCAATATAATAAGCATCCGCTAACATGGTAGCAAAATTAGTTGTGTAATGGTTGTATGGTAAAAGTTGATAAATATTATTATTTTGATATGATTTAAGATATTTAAATTCTTCTCTTTTTAAATCATTTTTTACCAGTTCAATTCCACCTTGATCAATAAAAATAAGATCTGGGTTTTCTAAAAGAAATTGCTCTTTACTAATAGTAAAATTACTTTTATTTTCTTCCTCAATTATATTTTTTAAATCTAGATATGTAAATGGTGGATAATTAGATTCAGTTGAAGTAATTCCCTGGGCTCCTTTGTTACCTATACCTCCTATATAAACAGTCATTGAAACTTCTGCAGCTGCAGTTCTAGATTTTAATTCTAATTTATTCTGATTAAAAAAATTTATTAATTCTTCTGCTCGCTCTTCTTTCTTCAATATTTCTGCTATACAAGTCAGAGCTTTTTTAAATTCTTTTTCAGTCATTGAACCCGGAGAACCATTATTTATTGAAACTACAGGAGTAGCAGTTTTTTTCTGTAGTGTATTCATTTGAGCTTTGCTTAAATAAGAAGCAATTATTAAATCAGGAGCTTGGGCAGCTATTAATTCAGCATCCCCACCAAATTGAGGTCCGATGACCGGCAGTTTCAAGAGTTCTTTTTGGGCTAAAATATATGGCCTTTTCTGATTTCTTTTTTCAAATTCCTCAATTCCAACCACTTTTTCTTCTGCTTCCAAATATACTATCAATCTCAAAGCTCCTGGACCGACTGCAGCAATTTTATCTATTTTTTCTGGAATTTCTATTTTCCTACCGGCTAAATCATTGATTTCTACTGCATTTATGGTACTGGAAAAAAATAAAATCATCAACAATAATATTACAATTTTAAAGTAATTTTGTCTTGAGTTTTTCATTGAATTTATAGGCCTCCTATTTTAGTAACCGTTAATTTACCATGTTTAACCCCTTTTAAAGCAATTAACTTAGAACTCACTTTTTTTAATTTACTCTGCAGACCTTCGACTACTATAACTTCTAAACAAAAATCTCTATTTAAATGAAGATGCAGATTGCTTTTGAATAAACAGTGATAATCATGCTGGATTTGATTCATTTTGTCACTTAAACCAAGTTTATGATGATCATAAATCAAGGTGATTGTACCTACAACATTTTCTTTTTCCTTTAGTTTTTCTTCCTCAATTATCTTATTTCTAATCAAATCTCTGATTGCTTCTGAACGATTATCATAAATATTTTCATTTGACTTATCAAACTTTTTTAATAAATTTTCTTCTATAGATACTCCAAAACGCTTTAACTCTGCCATTATAATCCCCTCTCGTAACATTTATAAAAAAATCGTGTTACTATTTAATTTCAAGATTATATAGTTAACTCCTGCCTTAAATAATAAAAAAATGCCAGCACTGAACTTAATCCAGATAGCTGACACTTTAAGTGAACCGTTCCACTCCAATAAAATATTAAAATATTTTTTCTGCAGCCTCTTTTTTTAAGAGATCAAAAACATATTTCAAGCTAAGTCCTTCTTTTTCTGCAATCACTCTGCATTCCTCATATTCTGGAGAATATTTAATTAGTTCCCCTTCATAATAAGCAGCTTTAATTGTTACTTTCCCAAATTTTGAATCCAGATCTATGTGCTTTCGCTGCAGACAACTTCTCTCAACTTCTCGACGTCGAATGCCCAAAGTTGTAGTTTCCCTATAAATAATTTCCTCGAGCTCTTTTCTCTTCTTCTCAGCTGTCAGTACACTTAGTTTTTGCCCAGGTCTATTTTTTTTCATCATAATATTAGTTAAATAAACATCTTTTGCACCTGATTTCAGCAATTTTGGAAAAAGATAAGAATAAATTTCTCCACTCATATCATCAATATTTGTTTCTAAAATTACCAAACTTTTTTTATTTTTTTTTTTAGCCTGATAAACTCTCAGCAGGTTTGTAATCTCAAAATCTTTTTTACCAGCGCCATAAGCAATCTTTTCTATTTCAAGCTCAGGCAGCTCAATAAATTTTTCTGCCAAAGTTGTAATTATTGCTGCTCCAGTTGGAGTAACTAATTCTCCTCTGACTCCAGTTGAATACACTGGTATATTTTTTAAAATTTCAATTGTTGCTGGAGCTGGAACTGGAATTCTGCCATGAGCAGCTTCTACAAAACCTGTTCCTAAAGATACTGCTGAGGCATAAATATGATCAGGACTTAGCATCTCAATTAAGATAGCAGCTCCCACAATATCAATTATAGAATCAACTGCCCCCACCTCATGAAAATGGACTTGATTAATATCTTTATTGTGGACCTTAGCCTCAGCCTCAGCCACTTTCTCAAAAATTTTAATGCTCAAATCTTTTACTTTTTGACCCAGACCACTTTGATTAATTAAATCTTTAATATCATTAAAATTACGGTGAAGATGGTCACTGCTGTGGCTGTGTTTATAGTCCGGGTGACTGTCATCTTCCAAAATAACTTTAAAATCTGTCGCTGTTATTCCATTTTTCTTTACTTTTGAAATTTCAAGTTGGTAACCGTTAAGCTTTAACTTTTTTAATTCTTCTAAAAATTTGTCCTGGTCTACTCCGAGATCAAGTAAAGACGCAATTGTCATATCGCCACTAATCCCAGAATTTATATCAAAATATAATATATTTTCCATTTTAGCCTTCCTCTCTTGCCTTTTCTATCTGTAAGTTAATTGTGCTGGCTAAATATGCCGCTCCAAAACCGTTATCAATGTTGACTACACCAATTCCACTGGCACAACTATTGAGCATTGTCAACAAAGCTGACAAACCACCAAAATTAGCTCCATAACCAACACTGGTAGGGACTGCAATTACAGGCTTATCTACCAACCCACCAATTACACTAGCCAGAGCACCCTCCATCCCTGCTACTGTAATAATAACTTCAGCATCATCTAATTTGTCTAAATTCCCCAGCAGACGATGAATACCAGCTACACCAACATCATAAAGCCGCTCAACTGAATTACCTAAAGCTTCAGCAGTAATAACAGCCTCTTCAGCTACCGGCATATCAGAGGTGCCACCACTGACAACTAAAATTTTACTCTTAGTCTTTTTGAGCTTCCTTTTTTCTATAAAAATCATTTTAGGCCGCTCATAATAAACCGCCTCTGGAGCAATTTTTTTAATCTGCTGATAAACTTCCTTTTCAGCCCTACTTGCTAAAATATTATTTTCATGCTTTAACATTTCTTTAACTATAGCTTCAATTTCAGCCAAAGATTTCCCTTCACAGTAAATAACCTCTGGAAAACCATTACGTAAACTGCGGTGATTATCTACCTTTGCAAAACCAAGATCTTTAAAAGGAAGATCTTTTAAAGAAGATGCAGCAGCATCTACTTCAAGTTCGCCATTTTTGACTTTTTCTAAAATTGCTGTAATATCTTCTTTATTCATCTTTCCCCTCCAAAATTTCTTTATTCATACTTCCACTTTCATAAGCTGACAAATCTAAAGTAACATATTGAAAACCTAATTTCTGTAATTTGTCAGACAATTTATCCATTAAATTTAAATCTAAAATCTTATCTCGATCAGCTTCTGATAATTCTATCCGGGCAAGATTATTATGATCTCTAACCCTAAACTGGTGGAAACCATTGCGGCGCAGAAGTTCTTCAGCAATCTCAATTTTCTCCAATCGATCTGCTGTTATTTTATTGCCATAAGAAACTCTGGTAGCCAGGCAGGAAAGACTTGGCTTATTCCAGGTTATTAATCCTAAATCTTTAGAAAGCATTCTAATTTCTTTTTTTGTTAATTGAGCTGTAAGCAGAGGGCTTTTAATTCCCAATTCTTTTAAAGCCCTGCGTCCTGGCCTATAGTCTCCAGTATCATCAAGGTTGGACCCTTCGACCACTTTTTTACCAGCAGCATAATCCATAATCTGGTTAAAAATAACTTTTTTACAGTGGTAACAGCGTTCAGCATCGTTTTCTAAAGCTTTTTCCAGCTGATTAAGCTCAATTTCAAGCTGTTGATGCTCAATTTCTAATTCCTGCACAAGTTTTTTTACTTCTCTTATTTCTCTTTCTGGTACAAAAGGAGTATTAACTGTAACAGCTTCAAATTCTACTCCTGCTTCTTTAGCTGCTGCTGTTAAAAATGTGCTGTCAACCCCTCCTGAAAAAGCAATAACAAAAGGTTCAAGTTCTTTTAAATTATCTAATAATAATTTATACTTATCTTTTGTTGTACTAATTGACATTAACAACCCTCCTATTAATGAGTAGGCTGTACAAGTGATTTTTTATCATAACCGATCAAATCTTTACGACCAGCCATTTTTAGAGCTTTACGAACTAATTGATGATTTTCTTTTTTATGATACTGCAGCAGTGCTCGCTGCATTTTCTTAGCTTCTGCAGATTTTGCTACATAAACTTCTTCCATTGTTCTCGGATCAAAACCACTATAATACATTGCTGTAGCCATTGTTCCCGGGGTTGGATAAAAATCCTGCACCTGATCAGGATGATGATTAATATCTCTTAAATATTCTGCAAGCTCAACAGCATCTTCCAAGCGACTACCTGGATGACTAGAAATAAAATAAGGAATTAAATACTGCTCTAATCCAATCTCTTCATTAACTTGATAAAAAGCTTTTCTGAATTTATCAAAAACTTCTATCCCTGGTTTACCCATATAGCTTAGGACATTGTCTGAAACATGTTCTGGGGCCACTTTAAGCTGGCCACTAACATGATGAGCTGCTAGTTCTTTTAAATATTTGCGGCTTGCTTTATCTTCTAAAAGGTAATCAAAACGAATGCCAGAACGAATAAATACTTTTTTGACTCCTGGCAGTTTTCTCAGAGCTCTTAAAATATCAAAATATTCTTCGTGATTTACTTCTAATTTACTACAGGGAGAAGGAAACATACATTCTTTGCCCTTACACATCCCACGTGAAAGCTGATCTGAGCAAGAAGCTTGGCGAAAATTGGCAGTTGGGCCACCTACATCGTGGATATATCCTTTAAAATCATCCATTTCAATTATTTTTTTTGCTTCCTCAATTAAAGATTCTTTACTTCGGGCCGTCATCATTTTTCCCTGATGAAAAGAAATAGCACAAAATGAACAGGCACCAAAACAGCCTCTATTGCTTACCAGACTAAATTTAACCTCTTTAATTGCTGGCACTCCACCATCTCTTTCATACATTGGATGATAATCTCTTTGATATGGTAAAGAATAGATATGATCCAATTCCTCCTGACTTAAAGGTTCTACTGGTGGGTTCTGAACTAAATAGCGATTTCCATGCTGCTGTACCAGCTGTTGACCTCTAATTGGATCCTGTTCTAGATACTCTATTTTATAAGCATAGGCATACTGTTTCTTATTACTTTTTACTTCCTGGTAAGAAGGTAAAAGCTGATAATCATATAAAGATTCCAATTCTTCTGCAATAAAGGCTGTTCCTGGTAAATAATTAATATATTTAATATCCAGTCCAGCTTCTAAATTTTCAGCAATCTTTAAAATTTGTTTTTCTCCCATACCATAAACCAAAAGATCTGCTCTGCTGTCAAAAAGTATAGATCTTCTTACACTATCATCCCAATAATCATAATAAGCAAAACGGCGCAGACTGGCCTCAATTCCTCCAATAATAATTGGAATATCAGCATATGCCTCTCGAAGACGATTGCTGTAAACTATAGTGGCTCGATCTGGTCGGTGTCCACTTTCTCCGCCTGGAGAATAGTTATCATAGCTGCGTCTATTTTTAGAAACAGAAAAATGATTAACCATGGAATCCATATTGCCTGCTGTAACTAAAAATCCATATCTGGGTTCTCCTAATTTTTTGAAGTCAGCTGTAGATTTCCAGTCCGGCTGAGCAATAATTCCAACTTTAAAACCAGCATCTTCTAATACACGGGCAATAATAGCAGTGCCAAATGAAGGATGATCCAGATAAGCATCACCACTGATAATAATGAAATCTAGCTTTTCCCAGCCCCTTTTTCTCATGTCATCTTTTGAAATAACCATAAACTGATCTCTCGGGTTTTCTAGTTTTTCACTGTCTTTTTTATTCTTTAAATCTTGCTTTTGCTTTACCATTTAATTTATCAATAACTCCTTTATTATTCCTAGTTATTTAAAATATTTTAAATAACTTTTATTATTATTTATTTAAAATTATTTTTCAAAAAAATTTAATATGAGCAATCTAATCATTATTATAGCAGAAAACAGACGCTAAATCGAATTTAGAAAGGAATAAGTATTCTTTATTTTCATTTATCAATAAACAAAATCCCCTATAACTTCAGTTAATAATAAAATCTCTGAAGCTTCTAGGGGATTCTCTAGCTACTAAAAATATTCACTTAGTTTTTAAATACTTTTAACCTAAGATGCCAAATTGGCAAAAAGGAAAATACTAATCATATAAATCAGATAAAAGGCTGCAGCTGCAGTAGCAATTTTATTGAATACTTTAATTTTACTGGAAGTAATACCTGCTTTAATTTCTTCTGCAGTCGGCATTATCTCAGGCAGTCCCTTTCTTTTAGCATCATATTTATTTAAAGCAACTATTAAAATTATCATTAAAACGAAAGCTGTAGTTAATAGAATTAATACAGAATCAATTCCTAAAGCATAGAGAACTAAGGTGAAAATTGTAACTCCTGCCGCTGTTAAGGCATAAGGAATCTGAGAACTAACATGATCAATGTGATCTGAACCAGCAAATATTGACGACATTACTGTGGTATCAGAAATTGGCGATACGTGATCTCCAAAAATAGCTCCACCAAATAAAATCCCCATCAAGACTGGTACAATACTAAAACCTACTAATTCATAACCTGTTGACACAGCAATAGGTGTTAAAATTGCCATTGTACCCCAGGAAGTTCCTGTGGTAAATGAAATAAACATTGCTGCTAAAAAGATAATGATTGGTAGTGCTCGACCGGGTAAACCAATATTCATTAAAATATTTACTACATATTCTGCTGTACCTACCTGATCAGTTGCGTGCCCAATTGTCCAGGCTAAAATAATTATAGCAGCAGCAATGACCATTGTCTTAAAACCATCAATTATTGCATCACTGGCCTCACTTAAAGACATTGTTTGATAAGCTAAAGCACCAATTAACGCAAAAAAGACAAAGGCAAAGGATCCATAAAGTAAGGCTAAAGCAATATCAGTCTCCTGAAAAGCCTGGGCAATACTTACTCCTGCCTGGTAACCATCACCAAGCCACCACATTGAAAACACACTGACAACTAATAAAGAAATTATAGGTAAAAAGAAATTAAGTAATTTCGGATTTTTACTACTCTGCTCACCTACATCAGTACTAATATCTGATAAAGCTTCTGCTCCATCTTTCATCAATTTTCCTTCTTTACGAGATCGCCATTCTGCATCGAGCATCGGGCCATAATATCTTTGAGTAATAGCAACAAATCCAACTGTAAAAAAAGCTAAAAGACAATAAAAATTCCAGGGAATTGAACGCAAAAATACTGCATATGGAGTTACCCCAATCTGTTCAGCAGTAATCCCAGCGGCTGCAAAGCCTGCTGCAATCATAGAAACCTGATAACCAATCCAGTTTGAAACAGGTCCAAAAGTAGTTACAGGCGCTGTTGTAGAGTCTAAAATATAAGAATGGGCCTCTCTGGATGTTTTATTTTTCATACTCACATCACGAGTTGCATTACCAGTTACAATTGTACTGGTATAAGAATCAATGAAAATGAACATCCCTATCATCCAGGTCAAAATTTGAGAATCTCTTGAAGTTCGAACTGCATTACCCATCCAATTTTCCAGGGCTAAAACACTACCCGATTTATAAATCAAAGCTGCTCCTGCACCCATTAACATAATAAGAATTAAAAATTTAGCATTCCAAGGATTATTTACTGTATTTACAATCCAGCGTAAAGATAATGAAGTTGCAGAAATCGGATTCCAACTGCTGATAATTAAAGCCGCAGACCAAACACCAGCAAATAAAGAAATAAGTACCTCCCTCGTATACATAGCTAAAATAATAGCTAAGATAGGCGGGATAATTGATAAAAAACCAATTGTTTCTCCACTAATAATAATAACCTCCTCTTTTTATTCAATTTATTTCTTTAAACTATTAAATTATAGCTTAATTTTATCGAAGATAATTACTATTGTAAAGTACAATTTTTTCTTAATAGCTATTAAGAAACCCTCTACTTAAAAGCAGAGGGCTTCTTTTAGTTTATATATATTTGTTAAGAGCTAAGATAAACTATTATGCTAATTTTTACTCGGCTGTTATTCTTCCTTCAACTTCTGGAGCTACCGGAGCATTAGCTTCGATATATTCCATTAATACTTCTTCCAGACCTCCAGCTTCACTAACTATTGGAGCATCTGCAAACATTGAGTATCCGTCTCCACCAGCCTTCATGAAATCATTTGTAGCAACAGTATACATTTTGTTTGGATCTAACATTTCACCATTAACCCAAACTTTCTGAACTCTATTACCAGGTTCAGCATCACCATCAAAGGTAAATTTAATTCCTGAAACCTGTGGGAATAAACCTTCAGTAGCTGGATATTCCGAAACACCGTGTTCTAAAGCAGCTTTAATATCAGCACCACTAAGCTCCATCAAAATTGTTGTATTGCCAAATGGAAGTACTGTAATAACTTCACCCTGAGTAATTTCACCTTGATCTATTGAAGCTCTAATTCCACCACCATTAGTAATAGCAGCATCTGCATTAAATTTTGCTCTCATAGCATCTGCAATTAAATTACCAAGATTAGTTTCTCCAGTACGAATATTTCCTCTTTCACCGTTTAATTCAACCGCTGTTCTTCCAACTACCTGAGATGTAATTACTTCATTAGCTCTATTTATTCTTTCCACAACTAATGAAATTATATAATCTTCTTTAACATCAGCAGTTTCTTCTCTAGGAATTAAGTTAGCTTTAATATTAGAAACATTACCATTTTCTACTGTTAAATCAACATAACCAAGATATTTAGAATATTCACCTGCCATAACAATCATTGTATCATTAACCATCATACCTTCTTCGATAACATTATGACTATGTCCATCAATTATCAAGTCAATACCTGGCACTTCTTCTGCTATCATTGTACTTGTATATTTGCTGCCTTCACTAATTCCGAGATGAGTTAAGGCAACAACTACATCTACTTTGCTTTCTAATTCATTTACAACAGAATTCGCTGTGGTAACAGGGTTTTCAAATACCAATCCCTCAACATTTTTAGGATGTGTTTTATAAGTAGTTTCAGGAGTAGCTAAACCAAATACACCTACTTTAACGCCATCATATTCTTTAATTAAATAATCTTCAGTATACGGAATTTCTTCTCCATCTTCTCTGCTTAAGTTAGCAGCTAGAAAAGGGAAATTACTCATTTCAGCTAATTCTCCTAATCTTTCTTGACCAAAGTTAAAATCATGATTTCCTAAAGTTAGAGCATCTAAATCCATAAGGTCTAAAATATGGCTGATAGATTCTCCTTCATTTATATTAGCAATAGTCTGACCATGGAAAGTATCTCCAGCATCCAAGAACATTACATTTTCTCTTTCTCTTCTAGCTTCCTTGATCAGCGTTGCCATTTTAGCATAACCCATGCTGCCAGCATAATCATCTTCTTCGACTCTGGAATGAACATCATTTACATGATAAATCCTTAAATCAACCTCTTCTGCCAGAATAGTAAAAGATAGAGTCATCACTAAAATTAAAGTTAGTAAAGTAATAGATAATTTTTTGAATTTCACAAATTCCACCTCCGAATTTTTTTGAAAATTGTTTCTAATCTTATATTATATAATTTGAGATAAACTAACAGTTTCCTGCTTAACAAAAGAAATATTTTCTAATTTGATAAATAGTAGCCTTTATTAAATATCTTAATTAATTAAAGCTGTTAATCAATTTGACAGTTAAGATTCTGACTCAAATTCTATCTAAGCTAAAATTTTTAGCCGAAAGATGTTATACTTTTATTAGTAAAAGATTAATTTATATTTAACAATACGAGAAAAAAGGAGAGGAAAATAAATGAATAATGATATAACTGCTGTAACCGGAATTACAGTAGGACATGCTGATGATGAAAAATTAGGTACCGGCTGTACAGTAATCTTTAGTAAAGGTGACTTTACAATTGGGGCAGAAATTCGAGGTGGCGCTCCCGGGACCAGAGAAATAGCTCTGACAGACAGCAGAGCGGCAGTCAATACCCCAAATGCAATTTTCCTTAGTGGTGGCAGTGCTTATGGTCTAGATGCAGCCGGTGGGGTGATGAAATACTTACGAGAAAAAAATATTGGTTTTCAAACTGGTGGTGGAGTTGTTCCTATTGTCCCAGCTGCTGTTATTTATGACTTAGAATATAAAAGCAATAAATATCCTGATCAAGAAATGGCCTATCAGGCCTGTCTTAATGCTGATAGTAATGCCCAGCCAAATAAAAGTATTGGTGCAGCAGCTGGTGCCAGCTGTGGAAAAATAATGGGCATGGAAAATGCCAGTAAGACAAGGCTGGGCCATGCAGCTTGTAAAAGTGGAGATTTAATAGTTGCTGCGCTGGCAGTTGTTAATGCCTTTGGTGATCTTAAAAATCCTGAAACAGGAGAAATCATTGCAGGGGCCAGGGATCAATCCGGAAGCTTTATTAATACAGAAAAAACTATAATTAATCAGCCAGAAATTAATCTTGGTTTTTTGAGAGAAAACACAACTTTAATTGTGGTAGCAACTAATGCCAGTTTAGATAAAGCCGAAGCCAACCGGGTTTCGATGATGGCTCACAGCGGTTTAAGCCGCACAATTTATCCAGTACACACTCTTTTAGATGGTGACAGTATTTTTTGTTTAGCTTCAAATCAAATTAAAGCTGATATTAACCAAATTGGAATCACCGCGGCTGAAGTAGTAAAAGAAGCAATTTTAAATTCAGCTCCTTAAAATATTTGTCTCTTAGCCTAATTAAACTCCCTCTAAATAGTTTTTGATAAAATTTGAAAAAGCTTAATAAATTTAATATACTATAAAATACGGCTTAAAAATCTGTGCACTTTATTTGCTTAAAGTATTAAATTTTATCAAAATTTTAAGGGAGGAAAATATGCTAAGTAATAAAAAAGATTTAAGTTTAATAGATCGATTTTTAAATCGAATAGAAAGAACAGGAAATAAACTTCCGCATCCAGTTATTTTATTTTTTATCTTATCATTTGCCGTATTAGTTTTATCCTGGGTTGTTAGTTTATTCGAAGTTGCAGTAACACATCCAGGTACCGGCGAAACTATCAGGGCAGTTAATTTATTATCTAAATCAGGTATTCGCAGAATATTTACTGAAGCAGTAGGGAACTTTACTGGTTTTGCACCGCTGGGAGTAGTCCTTGTAGCTATGTTAGGTGTTGGAATTGCAGAAAAATCAGGTTTGATTTCAGCAGCACTGAAAAAAACAGTTTTAAGTGCTCCGGATAAATATATTACAGCAGTTGTAATTTTTGCAGGTATTATGTCTAATATTGCTTCAGATGCGGGTTATGTGGTCTTAGTACCTTTAGGAGCTGTTATTTTCGCCGCCAAAGGAAGACATCCAATTGTTGGTCTGGCTGCTGCTTTTGCTGGTGTCTCTGGAGGATTTAGTGCTAATTTACTAATTTCTACCTTGGATCCATTACTTGCCGGACTTTCGCAGGAAGCAGCTCAATTAATTGATCCTACTTATACTATTCCTCCAACAGTCAATTATTACTTTATGGTTGCTTCAACTTTTATAGTTACTACTATAGGTACCTGGGTCACTGAAAATATTGTTGCTCCTCGGTTTGGAGAATATACTGGTGATCATGAAGAAGAATTGGAAAAGATTACTGCAGAAGAAAATGCTGGTTTAAAGTCTGCATTAATCTGGCTGGGAGTAACTTTAGCAATCATCTTATTAATGACTGTTCCAGAAAACGGAATTTTAAGAAGTGATGCAGGAAATTTAATCATGGGATCGACTCCATTTGTGGGCGGTATGGTTCCATTAATCGCAATTTTCTTTTTTGTTCCCGGTCTGGCATATGGTAGAAAAACTGGTTCAATTGCAAATAGTGATGATATAGCTCGATATTTGGATGAAACTATGTCTGGTATGGGAGGCTATATTACTCTTGCTTTTGCAGCTGGCCAATTTGTTGCTTATTTTAATTGGTCAAAATTGGGAACTATCTTGGCAATTGGTGGAGCAGATTTTCTGCAGTCTATTAATTTCACCGGTCTGCCTTTAATAATTTTATTTATTTTAGTAGCTGGTTTAATTAATCTATTTATTGGTAGTGCATCTGCTAAGTGGGCGATTATGGCGCCTGTATTTGTACCAATGTTAATGCAGCTTGGTTATTCTCCAGAATTTGCCCAGATGGCTTATAGAATTGGTGATTCAACAACAAATATAATCACACCATTAATGCCATATTTTGCAATTATTATAGCTTTTGCTAAAAAATATGATGAAGATGTTGGAATTGGTACTCTGATCTCAACTATGGTCCCTTATTCAATAGCTTTTATGATTGGTTGGACTATTTTACTGGTTATTTGGTTTATCTTTAATTTACCAATTGGCCCAGGAGGAGTATTGTTCTATTAAAATAATAAAGAACACATAAAAAAAGGCCTTTTAAAAGGCCTTTTTTTACATATTTATTTTTGCTAATATTTTTAATACTTAACTCTTTTACCGGTAACAAAAAAGATAGTTTCTTCACCAATATTAGTAGCATGATCTCCAACGCGCTCTAAAGACTTAGCTAAATTAATGTGCTGTACTATATGTTTAATCTCTTCTCTATCCTCTTTTTTGCTTATCATTTTAATAGCTTTATGATAAATGTCTTCATAAAGGTTATCTGCCTTTTCATCCATTCGGCAGGCTGCTTCTGCCAGATCAGCATTTCTGGTAGAAAACGCTTCTAAAACTACATCTAACATATCACTTACGATATCAGCAAGCTCTGGAATCATAACTAAAGGTTTTAAAATCCCATCGTGCTTTAATTCTAATAAAATTTCTGCTATATTTGTTGCTTGGTCTCCAATTCTTTCTAAGTCATTGGCAATTTTGATCATTGCAATACTAAACCAGGTATCAGATGCCAGTGGTTGATCCAGGGTTAACAAGCGTGAAACCTCTTCCTCAATAGTAATTAAATAATTATCTACAACATCATCTCTACTGATAACTTCATGAGCTGCATCAACATCTACATTTTCGAGCGCCTTCATTACATTTTGCAGCATTTCTTCTGCAACTTCACTCATATCACTGAGATCACTTAGAAGCTGTTCACGCTTTTTTTCATACACCTGTTCCATCGGACTCACTCTCCTCTTTTAAATTTAATAAAGTTAAGTTTATCTATTACTTATTTTTTAGGTCATATTAAAATATTCTTGACAGAAGACTAAAATCCTGCCTTTTTTTAAATTAAATTTATACAAAAATATCCTTAGCTGTTTTTTCAATATGCTTAACTGCATAACGTATATCTTCTAAACTCAAATCTAAATGGGTAACGGCTCTTAATTTACCTTCCATTCTACTAACTCTAATTCCCTTCTCTAAAAGCTCATCAGCAAATAAATCTGCTTTACCATCAGCTACGGAAAAAAGAACAATATTGGTTTCTACAGTATCAGGATCAATTTCTAAACCCTTCTGGTCAGCAATTGTTTCTGCAAGCATTTTTGCATGTTTATGATCTTCTTTTAAACGAGCAACATTATGTTCTAAAGCAAAAATGCCTCCAGCTGCTATAATTCCAGCCTGTCTCATAGCTCCTCCCAATCTCTGCTTCCAAAATCTAGCCTGCTCAATAAACTCGGCTGACCCCGCTAGCACAGAACCTACTGGTGCACCTAAACCTTTACTTAAATCAAGCCAGATTGAATCAAAATACTGGCCATATTCTGCTGGATTAACATCTGCGGCCACTGCAGCATTTAACATTCTTGCTCCATCCATGTGCATCTTTAAATTATTATCAACTGCTAACTCTGCTATTTCTTTAATCCTCTCTAAAGGCCAGATTCTTCCCCCACCTAAATTAGTAGTCTGCTCGATAGAAATAACCTTAGTTTGTGGACTATGATAATCATCATCTCGAATTGCTTCTTTGGCCTGTTCAACAGTAAAGATTCCACCTTCACCTTTTAAAGGCCTAATTGAAGCTCCAGAAATAACAGCAAGTGCAGCACTTTCATAATGAATAGGATGTGCTGTCTGATCCATTATTATTTCATCACCCTGTTTTGTATGTACAGCAAAAGAAATTTGATTTGCCATTAAACCAGAAGGTAAATAAATTGCTTCATCTTTACCAAGCATTTCAGCCGCCATTCTACAAAGACGATTAACACTTGGATCTTCTCCTAACTGTTCATCTCCAACCTCAGCCTCAGCCATAAATCTTCTCATATCTTGAGAAGGTCTAGTTCCTGTGTCACTAATTAAATCAACTTTAATTTCCATTTTAAAACCCCCATTTTATTTTTTGAATTAAAAGTAAATTATTAAAAGTATAGATATCTTTAAAATAATACAGAAGTTAATAAATAAAAAACTAATCCACCACTTACTGTATAAAAAATATTTTTTGTTTTATAGGCAACTAATAATGTTGGAAAAAAAGCAACTAAAGAAGTGTTTTCCAAACTTAAATATAAACTGCCATTTTGAAGCAGTATTGCAGGTGCTAATAATGCTGAAAGTACAGCTGCAGGAATAAAACTTAACCAGAGAACCACTTTTTCAGGAAGTTCTTTATTCCCAAGTAAAGCTAATGGTAGAACCCTCGGAATAAATGTAACTAAAAACATACCTGCAACCATTAATATAAAACTAATTATCCCCACTGATATACACCCCTAAAAATGCTGCCATTACTGTTGCTAAAATTATATTCCAACTACCATTAATAGTTAAAGCAAATAAAATTGAAAGTAAAGCAGAAAAAACTGCTACCATTATTTCGCTTTTTGAGCTGATCTGCATTACCAGTAAAACTATAAACATTGCAGGCAAAACAAAATCTAAAGCTCCTCCACTACCAAAATTAATAAATTCAGTTAAAAAAGCCCCAATAGCAGAACTAGATACCCAGCCGAAATAGGCTGTTAGCCCCAGACCGAAAAAATATCTATGTTTTTTCTCCTGGTCATTTATTTTACTCATTCCAACTGCAAAAGATTCATCAGTTACTAAAAAACCTAAAAAAGGATAATAATAAAATGGTAAACCTCTTAAATGAAGGCTAAGCGATGCCGACAAAAGAAGATGTCGCAAATTAACCAAAAATGTCATTGCTACTATAGCTGCTACTGCAGCACCAGCAGATATCATCTCAATTGAAACTAACTGAGCTGAACCAGCAAAAACAAAAATAGACATAGCCGTGGTCTGCAGCGGACTTAAACCTTTATTAACAGCAAGCATCCCGTAAGCCATCCCTATCGGTAAATATCCTACAACTATGGGTACTGCATCTTTTATTCCCTTTTTAAAATTTGAATCATTAATTTTTTTAATGATATTTTTTTTATTTACCAGCTGCTCTTTACTCAGTGACATAAATTAAATCTACTCCTTTAAATAAATCATCTTAACTAGAATAACTGAATTGCTTTTCTAATTCTCTATTACTTATTTTCAGATATAATTTCAATTTCCTCAACTTTTGTTTAATCTAACTGTCTTGGGTCTAATGCATCTCTCAAGGCATCTCCCAATAGATTAAAACTTAAAACTGTAATTATAATCGCCAACCCTGGGAAAATAGACATCCAGGGTGCCTGAATTAAATATTCCTGACCTCTATTTAACATTGTTCCCCAGGCAGCAGTTGGTGGCTGAATACCAAGACCTAAAAAACTTAAGCCAGCTACAACAAGAATCGAAATACCAATTCTCAAAGTCGAAAGTACTATTAAAGAAGAAATAGAATTTGGTAAAACATGATTATATAAAATCCTTAAATCACTTGCTCCTAAAGCCTTAGCAGCTGCAACATATTCTTTTTCTTTAATTTGAAAAACTATTGAGCGGGTCAGTCGGGAAAAATTAATTAAACCTGTCACCCCAACAGCAATAATAATATTAAAAATCCCTGTTCCCAGAGCAGAGATTATAGCCAGAGCCAGGAGAATAAAAGGAATAGAGTTCCAGATTTCTACCAGACGCATTATTATCATATCAGCTTTGCCGCCATAATACCCGGCTATTAAACCAAGAGTGACTCCCAGACTGGCATTAACTAAAACAGCAGCAAAACCTACTCCCAGAGCAATTCTGGCTCCATAAAGAACTCTTGAAAACATATCTCTACCAAAATCATCAGTCCCAAACCAGTGCTCTAAAGAAGGTGCTGAATAGGTCATATTACTGTAATCAATTTCAGTCGGCGAATAGGGAGCAATAAAGGGTGCCATAAAAGCTACATAAAATATCAAAGCGAGAATTAAAACTGCTATTTTACCACCATAACCCTTATTAAATTCTTTAAACATTTTAGCATAAAGAGCATTTTCTTTAAATTTAAGGAAAATACTATTTTTAAACAATAGTAATAAAAGTAAAAAAATTATAATCATAGAAAAAACTGTAGCAAATTTATACTCTAAACTGCTCCAAATTTTACCTTCTACAATCCAGTTTTTATAATTTATATTTAGCTGAATTAATAATAGTATAAATAAAATAATTTTCTTTTTCAAATTTCAACACCTCATTCCACCTCTATTTATAGCTAATCCGAGGATTAATAAAAACATAAATAATATCTACCATCAGATTAACCAGTACAAAGAGGATCGATAAAATTAAAATCGAACCAAAAACTAATGGTTGATCTCTAGCCTCAACAGCATTAACTGCCAACCTTCCTACTCCAGGCCAGGCAAAAACTGATTCAATTAAAATTGCTCCTCCAAACATCATAGCCAACTGATTACCAATATTAGTTATTATAGGAATCAAAGCATTGCGAAAAGCATGTTTTAAAATAATAACCTTTTCAGCAACCCCCTTTGAACGAGCAGTCACCAGATAATCTTCTTTCATAATATCGAGCATTGAAGACCTAGTTATTCGGCTGGTAGAAGCTATCATGACTGTACTTAAAGCAAAAGCTGGTAAAATTAAATGCCTCAAACCACTTAAAGTCCAAATCCTGCCTCCATAACCTGAAGAAGGCAAAAAAGGAAAATAAACAGAAAATATATAAATGAAAATAATACCTGTAAAAAATGCCGGGACAGAAATACCAATAGTTGCAATAAACATACTCAAAAGATCAAACAAAGAATTTTTTTTAACTGCAGCTATTACCCCGGTTGGAATAGCAATTAGAACGGCTATTATTAGTGAAAGTACTCCCAATTCAATTGTAGCTATCAAGCGACGCCCAATAATATTTATTACTTGATCTCCATAATAAATAGAATCAAGTTCTCCTGTTAAGAAATTTTTGAGCATTAAAAAATATCTGACATGAAAAGGCTCATTAAAACCAAATTTTTCATTTAAGGCTTCTATCGCCTCTGGAGTTGCATTAGTCCCGAGCATAATAGCTGCTGGATTACCTGGTACTAACTGCATAATTCCGAATAAAATTAAAGAAACACCAATCACAACCGGTATTAACCAGAGTAGTCTTTTAACTATATAAGCAAACAAATTGTTCACCTCTTTCTAAAAAGACTATGCAGATAGTGTCACTATCTGCATAGTAATTTAAGATAATTTATCTTTAATATATCTGGTAAAATTACTTTTTAATTTAAAATTAATTCTACAGCTATTCTTTATAAACATTTGCTGTTGGAGTAACTAACGGAATTAAAAGTGAATTACCAGGTTCAAGCTCTTTGACATTATCCTGCATTACATAAATCTGAGTTGAGTGTGCAAGCGGATGAAAAACAAGATCTTCAATTAAAACTTTTCTTAAAACCTTATTATAAAGTTCTTCTCTTTCCGCCTGATCAGAAATTGCTCTAGCTTCTTCTAACCACTGATCTACCTCTTCATCCGAATAAAAGGCTCTGTTTAAAGCTCCACCTTCATCAGGAGATTTAAAGAATCTATATAACCAGTAATCAGGATCAGGATCTGAAACAAATCTTAAAAAGAACATACCAATTTCTCCTCGACCCAGCATATCCCACATTGTTCCAAATTCCATCGCTTTAACTTCAGCCTTGAGTCCTGACTGATTTAAAGCAGTTACCATTGCCTCGGCTGTTTTAACCTGATTTGGACGGCTATTAGACACATAAACCTCGGCTACATAATCTTCTGCAATTACTCCATCTTCCTTTAATTCTTCAAATTTCTGAGCTGCTGCCTCTGGATCAAATCCAACAGCATTTTCTTTTAAGAATTCTCTATCTTCCGGCCAGAGAGTAGGTGGTAACATTGAATATGCTCTTTCACCTAAGATACCAAAAATCTGAGGTATAATTTGGTCAAAAGGCACTGCCTGTAATACAGCTTCTCTAAATTTACGCTCCTGAGTTGGCTCCATTTCAAAATTGAAACCTAAGAAATTAATACCAGCACCTGCAGCTGATTTAACCTGATAATCGGGATTATCAGTAAACGAATCCAGCTGTCCTACATCAAGATTTACACCAAAGTCAATTCCGCCACTGCGAAGTTCCATAGCTTGAGTCGCGGATTCCGGAATAGATCTAATAACTAACTCTTTAATATTAGGAACCTTATTCCAGTGGTCTTCAAATGCAGATAAAACTATCTGATTACCAGCATCCCATTCTTCCATTTTAAATGGACCTGCACCGATAGGGTTTCTCCCAAGTTCTTCATCTCCAACTTCTTCAGCATATTCTTTTGGAAGTATACCAAAAGTCATAGCTAAAATAAATGGAGAATAGGGTTCACTTAAAGTGAATTTAATTCTGTAATCATCAATAACTTCAATACTCTCTACAGATTCAATTTTCGCTCTGAGACCTGAACCATAATCAGGGTTTAAAATACGCTGGTAGGTATATTCTACATCTTCAGCAGTTAATTCCTGGCCATTGTGAAATAATACCCCTTCTCTTAATTCAAAAGTATATTCTAAACCATCTTCTGAGATTGTCCAGTCTTTAGCAATACCTGGAACAATCTTATTAGCCTCACCATATTCTACTAGGCCATCAAAAATCAAAGAAGCAACTCTTTCATTAACAGAAATTGTAGTCTCACCTGGATCTAGGTTACTTACCTCATCTTCTATTCCCATTACAAATCTTTCTGTTTCCTGTGCCTGAACAGCAGCAAAAGTCGATACCATAAATAATAAAATTAATACAAAGACTAAAAACTTATTTTTCATTATACTTCCTCCTTATATGCTCTTTTGATATTAAATCACTTTCTAACCTGATCAACAAAATCAACAAAATCTTTAAATAACTTTAACTGAATTGGATCTTTAGCAGCCATCATTTCTGGATGCCACTGCACACCTAATAAATAGGGGTAATTAAGATCTTCAACACCTTCTACAAAACCATCTGGTGCTACTGCCGAAACTGTTAAGCCTTCACCAACCTTATCTACCGCCTGATGGTGATAAGAATTAACAGCTACCTCATCCCCCTCAAAAATTTTAGCCAGACGGGTATTTTCTTTGATCTCCAGTTGATGAGTCCTATAATATTTAGGTACCATCAGAGCCATATGTGGTATTTTACTGTCAGTATTATTACCACAAACATCTACTTTTAAAGACCCACCATAATTAATATTTATCAGCTGAAAACCACGGCAGATTCCTAAAATTGGTTTATTCATTTCCATTGCAATTTGTAAGATTTTTAATTCCCAACGATCTCGTTCTGGTGAAATATTACCCAGATATTTTTGGGGATAAGAGTCATATAATGCCGGATCAATATCACTTCCCCCTGGTATAACTAAACCATCAACCTCATCAAGAAATTCTCTAATATACTGCTCATCTTCACGTCTTGATTCAATATAGGGCATTATTAGCGGGATAGCACCAGCCAGACTCAAAGCTTCAGAATAATCTTGGGTAACTAGAGAAAATTCTACTCCTTCTAAACTATACTGCTCTCCCATTTTTTCTGTTGGTACTTTAAAAGATGTAATCAAAATTTTAGGGTACATACTCTTCCTCCATCCAAAACCTCTTAAAATAGGAATTTGCTTATTTTTTTAGTAGATATTTTAAAAAATTATATCAATCTTTAGTGTTGCTGTCAACATTGTCTACTTTATCACATTAGAGCGTTAAGTTAGATACTCTCACTAAATATCAATTTAACCCTCTCTTTATTATATTTTCTTCATTAGTCACTATTTTTCCTGCATTAATAATAAAAATCTCTTATAAGTTATCAATTCCTATTCAACAGGGACCCAAACTGAATAACCTTCTTCAGCATTTCCTTTTACTTTGAAAACTCCATTTGCTTCAGAATCTGTCTCTATTTTTTCATCTATATTACCTGTATAATCATAATATAAAGTATCTGCCCTACCTGAATTAACGGTCTTTTCTATTATTTCTCCATTTTCATGTTGAGTAATCATCATAACTAAACCACTACCAGGATGCTCTTTATCACCTGTACGAATATAGGAATAAGTGTTTTCATCATTTTGATCACTCTCATATGCTTCACCATAAGCAAATTTTTTGCGCGCTGCAATTAAATTATCAATTCTTTCTTTTAAACCATGACTGTGATAATCTTTCCAAAAAACTGCAGGAACTCCATCTCTACGCATTAAAATATAGCAATAAGCCTGCATTTTACGATACACTATAGCCTCTGTTCCATATTCATTTGTACCATCCCGCTCAGTATCATGATTTTCTACAAAAGTAATTGCTCGGCTTTTAAAATCTGCTTGATTTACCAGACCTTTTTCACCAAGCCAACGCATATCAAGATTCCCCTGCATCATTTTTACAAAATTTTCTCTTAAGGGAAAATCAAAAACATGTAATTTATCTTGGCCAACCGTATTCAAATAATCTGCCAGAGTATCTGCATTATTAACCCAGGCTTCACCAATAAAAAACAGATCTTTTTCAGTACTATTATTAACTTCTTCAATAAAATCATGGACCATTTGATTATCTACATGTTTACTGGCGTCAAAACGAAAGCCATCAAAATCAATCTCATTAATTATCCATTTACCCCAATTAATAACATCTTCTTTAATTTCCTGATTTTCGTAATCTATATCTGCTCCCATCAGATAATCATCTTCGTAAGAATCATCCCATTCCTTACATTTGAAAAGAAATTCTCCTGCTCGTTGGCTTCTTTCATCCCAATCAACACCATCAAAAACTGTCCAATCAAGTTTCAAATCACTATATTTACCAGCTCGGCCCTCAAAATTAAAGACTGTCCAGACCTCTGCTTTTTCTTCATCTTTAAGTTTAACTTCTTCTTTTTCATCTGCTCCTAATCTGTGATTCAAAACAGCATCATAAAGAAGTTTTAAATCATTTTTATGTAATTTTTTTACTGCCTGTTCCAGCTGTTTTTTTGTTCCATATTTAGTCCTTTTTGTTCCTTTTTGCTTAAATTCACCCAGATCCCAGAGATCATAAGTCCCATAACCTACATCGTCTCTGCCGCCTGCTCCTTTATTAGCCGGTGGTAACCAGAGAAAATCAAAGCCAGCTTCCGAAATTTCTGAGGCTTGATCAGCCAGCAGTTTCCAAAGATTACCTTCTTCTGGATATTCCTCTTTATATTCTCCAGTATTCATTTCCCAATAAAAAGTCTGTAAAATAACAGGATTTTCCACTATAATTCCTCCTAATATTTTAAATTTTATTTTAACAACTTTAAATTTAAATAATTTTAAAATTGATATTATTAAGACTAAATTTCTTATCTTGTTAATTATTTTATCATAAATTATAGTTTTTAACATTAAATTCAGTTCAAAATATGAAAAAACCCCGCCCAGAACCCTGGACGGGGTAAGTTGTCTCAGTTTATACAGTTTTAAACTCTATAACTTAACAACGTTTTCAGCTTGTGGACCGCGGTCGCCTTCAACGATTTCGAATTCTACTTCTTGTTCGTCTTCAAGTGTCTTAAAACCTTCGTCCTCAATAGCTGAGAAGTGTACAAATACATCGTCGCCATCTTCTCTTTCAATAAAACCATAACCTTTTTTCGCGTCAAACCATTTTACTTTACCTGTGTAAATCATATTAATTCATTCCCCCTAGGAATAATTCTATATTTGGGGTTCGTTCAGTTAAAACTTCACCCATCGATGATAATTATAGCACATGGAAAAAATCATTTCAAGGGTATATTTTCAGTGTTTTTTCCTAAATGTCATTTTTAAAAAATATATAATAAATCTTATTTTAAATATTATTTCTGATCTAATGGAATAGACTCACTTATTCCAAGATAAAGATATTTATTATTTTTTTCAAAAGTTTTTCGATCTTTAAATTCTTCCTTTTTTCCTTTATTCCATTCGGAAACAGGAGATAGATAGCCGACAACTCGAGAATAAATTTCACATTTTTGCTTTCTAGCCATTTTTAATCCCTCCATTTTTTACTTTATTTTGTTATACAATTTTCTAAACTGAAGCTAAATTAAATCTAATATCAGCAACCACGATAAAATCAGTCTCTAATTTCAACATTTTCAAGATATTTTTCTGCAGTTATTTTGAATTCCTCTAATTCTGATGGTGCAAATGATCGCTGTTTTCTTAAGTCAGGATCAAGGGTATTAATTGGCCTAAAATTCTGGATGAAAAATTTATCTGCTCCTTCAATTTGTTGAGCAATTTTTTCTATTTCTGCTTTATCATGTAAACCAGGGACTACAGTAGTCCTAAGTTCATAGTCTAAATCAGAATCTATTATTAGTGCAGCTGATTTTTTGATTTTTGAAATCAAATCATTTGGGGCAAGCTTCCCGTAATTAGCCCAGCTAAATTTTATGTCAACTGCAAGGTAATCAATCAAATCAGCTTCAATTAACTCTTTTAATTTTTTTGGGTTTGCAGCATTAGAATCAAGTTTAAGCAGCAGCTCGTAATCATTTTTTATTTTTAACATAAATTCTTTCAAATCTGGCTGCAGCAGCGGTTCTCCTCCTGTAATTGTAACTCCATCTAATAGATTTTTTCTTGTTTTTAAAAAATCAAAAAAATATTTTTCCGGCATTGATTCTTTTCCAGGAGGCAGCTTAAGCGGAATCAATTGACTATTGTGACAGTAAGGACAATAAAAATTACAGCCCTGAGTAAAAACAACAGCAGAAATTTGATCAGGGAAATCAATAACTGAAGTTTTTTGCAATCCAGCCAGCTTCATTTAATTCTCCCCACTTTCTGCAGCTGCCTCTTCTGCTTCCTCTTCTGCTTCACATTTAGGACAGTATTTATGTTCTCCTGGTAGATAACCGTGAACAGGACAGATACTAAAAGATGGAGTTAAAGTGTAATAAGGAAGCTTAAAGTTTTCTGCTATTCTTTTAACCAGTTTTTTTGTAGCTGTAATAGAATCTATTTTTTCTCCCAGGAAGCCATGAAAAACCGTACCCCCTGTATACATTGACTGAAGGTTATCCTGCAGTTCTAAAGCAGTAAATATATCATTAGTAAAATCTACCGGCAGCTGAGTTGAATTTGTATAATAGGGATCTGCATTTTCTGCCAGCACCCTCCCTTGATTAGCTGCAGTTATTTGATTACCAAATTTCTCTCTATCCAGGCGGGCAAAACGATAAGCGGTTCCTTCGGCTGGTGTTGCTTCCAAATTATAAAGATTATCTGTTTCTTCCTGGTACTGCTGCAGCCGATTCCTCATTTTTTCCATTACTTCTTCAGAAAACCGCTTTCCAGCTGGAGTTGAAATATCTTTGCCCATAAAATTAAGCAGTGCCTCATTCATTCCATTTAAGCCAATTGTATTAAAATGATTTTTCCAATACAGGTCAAAACGTTTTTTAATATCGCGCAAATAAAATTTTGCATAGGGATATAAGCCTTGATCAGTTAGATTTTCTAGAACCTTCCTCTTTATCTCTAAGCTTTCTTTTGCCTGATCCATTAGATAATAGACCCTCTTCATAAATTCTTCTTTAGTCTCAGCCTGATAGCCGATACGGGGCATATTTAAAGTTACCACACCGATGCTTCCTGTTAGAGGATTAGCACCAAATAAGCCTCCGCCTCGTTTGCGAAGTTCTTTGTTATCCAGCCTCAATCTGCAGCACATACTCCTTGCATCTTCAGGGTCCATATCCGAATTGATAAAATTAGAAAAATATGGTATCCCGAATTTAGCTGTCATCTCCCAAACAGGATCCAATTTTTCATTTTCCCACTCAAAGTCCTCAGTTATATTGTAAGTTGGAATTGGAAAAGAAAACATTCTTCCCTTGGCATCACCTTCCATCATCAGCTCAGCAAAGGCTCGATTGAGCATATCCATCTCCTGCTGAAATTCACCATAACACTTTTCCTGATGCCGGCCGCCAATTATAACTGCCTGATCTTTTAAATAATTGGGCACCTCAAGATCCATAGTAATATTTGTAAAAGGACTCTGAAATCCAACCCTTGTCGGCACATTCATATTAAATAAAAATTCCTGCATTGCCTGTTTAACTTCCTCATAATTAAGGTCATCATAGGCTATAAATGGTGCCAGATAGGTATCAAAGTTAGAAAAAGCCTGGGCCCCCGCACAATTCCCTCCCCAAACACTTTTTCCATTTCTGCGAACTAACAGGGTTTGATTGGGGACTTCTACACAATAAACTTTACCTGAATATTCAATTTCATTAATATTTTTAGAAGCTATTTTATGCATTTTGGTTGCGATTCGGGAGATAACATACCATTGAAATTCACCCTTGGTTTTTATATAGATATTTGCACAATAACCTAACTTTGTTATGATTTCTTGAACATCATCAGCCAGCTTTTTGCTCTTTGTATAATATTCATAATTACCATTTCCAATATACCCATCACCCTTCATCATCCAATTAAATAGAATCTCTAGTTGACTCTTATCCAGGGCTTTAATTTTTTCGGGAATATATTTATCACCTGCATGTCCAAATTTCTTTAAGTAGTTATAAAGCTGTTTACTGTTAATTCTATAATTCAGTTTATCCGGGCCATTAACCCTTCTAGATCTGCTGATATGATATTCAAAAGGTAATTCTGCTAATACCTTTTTTAGCTCAGTTACGTTATGATTCTCATTCTGCGTAATGGTTATTATATATTCACTGTAATTACTTCGATTCTCCATCTTTCTTTTTCTTTCATAAGCTGATCCTTCTGCAATCCAGAAGCCAAAAAAAGCAAGCCAGGTACTCATCTTAATTTTGGGAACTTCCAACATCTTTTCCACATAATTATCTCCATAAAATTGATAAACTTCTGTTTTTAATGGTGGCAGAATAAAGTATTCCTTGTTTTCTGCTTCCCAATTTCCCTGTTTAGGAATAAAATTATTATTGGAGTTAAAATTTTTAGCTAAAACGAATTTTTTATAATAATTATCTTCCATATGAGGAGCATACTGTTCAACCAATAATTTATGATCTGGAGTAACCATCATATCTAAACTGCGCTGACTAAAATGAATCATTTTCCCATCATAATCTTTTGCAATATGACGAAGTGGTTTTTGATACTCAATTTTATCAGTTTCAGGATTTATAGTACAAACTTTATCTTTTTCATTCAAATCATAAAAATATTTCCAGCCTTTTTCTGTTAAAACTTCAGTGTCTGCAGAATAACATTCACCTTGTAATGTATACATAAAATTTACAATTTGTCCAAGAGCCGTCTTTAAATGCTTTGGTGGTGCGCTCTCAATTTTTGTGGGAACTCCTCTAAAACCAGTCCGCAAAAGTTCCTCTAAATCCCAGCCACAGCAGTAAACACTCAAATTACCAAGATCATGGATATGTAAATCTCCACTGCTGTGCAGCGCTGCAGTCTCTTTGGGATATATCTCCTGCAGCCAGTACTGACCTGTTATCTCAGAGGCAATATAATTATTAAGGCCCTGGAGCGAATAACTCATATTAGAATTTTCATTTACCTTCCAGTCACTGCGGTCTAAATAATCATCCATAATGTTAACTGCATCTGCAAATAGTTTTTTGCTGTCCCTGAGCTTGCTGTGCTGCTCCCGATAAAGAATATAGGCCTTTGCGATTTCGGCATAACCCTTTTCGATCAAAACTTTTTCCACTAGATCCTGGATCTGTTCTACCTCTACTGCACCACCATTTTTGAAAAATATCTTTAAATAAGATAATACCTCAGCTGTTATCTCGGCAGCAATTTGAGGATCAGCCTGATCAACAGCTGCAGCTGCTTTTGCTACAGCATTTTCAATCTTTCCCGATTTGAATTCTACTTTTTTTCCATCACGTTTTTTTATATAATCTAAATTCATAATTCCTCCTTTTCGAACTTATGTTCGCCTTGCACTTAGTTATTTCTCTGCTTATTTGAATTATCCTGCTTATTTCTGACTTTATTTTCAAAACCTATGTAAACTAAAAAATCCCCTCCGCACAGGTTCTGCACGAAAGGGATAATAATATAAGTTAGCTGCAAAAATTTATTTGAAATTAGATAATTTCTCCTAAATCTAAATAAACTTCTGCTCTAACACCCCCTCATGACCCGTGAGTTTATGGTGTTTATAAATAAAGGCAGGTCTTCCGGCTCGGTTCAATTAAAAAACAGCCTTCCCAGTTTCCCAGTGGCAATTTTGATTACTCTTTAAACCTTACGGCGGCGGGACCGCAGAGGTTTTTCACCTCTTTCCCGTTTTAATCCAACCAATCATTTTCGCTATTAACGCCAAAATAATGACTGAAACCCTTATTTAAACTATTAAATTTTTAATTAACTATTTTTATCTTAATACATCTGTCAGTAAATAACAAATATTTCATTTTTAATCTCTAGACTAATTTAAAGCTGAGCCTTAATTACAGACGATTTTTCTTTAAAATACTCACTTTTTGTTTTTTAAGTTTTTTTCAAATTTTAAATTAACAAAGAATATTTTTTCTAGATTATTTTAATCCAGAATATAATCTTAATCTACTTATTTGGGCCCTTAACTACTACCGAACCAAAATAAAATAGAGCAGCAGTAATAATGATCACTGCCCCTGATGGCAGATCATAATAATAAGAAAAAGTTAAACCGCTAAAAGAAAATATTAGACCAAAAATAATAGCCAGTCCCATAATTTTCTTCAAGTTATCAGTATATAATCTTGCTGCTGCTGGTGGTGCTGTTAAAAGAGCAATAACAAGAACTATACCAACAACCCTAATTAAAATAACTATTGCCAGTGCTATCATGATGAAAAGAAAATTTTCTAATAAAGTTGATTTAATTCCAAGCACTCGCAAAAATTCTTCATCAAATAAATACGCCTTCCAATAATTAAAAAGACTGATGATCGCCAGCGAGATAAAGATAGTTAATGCTCCCATCAGCCAGACATCCATTCTGCGAACTGTTAAAATATCACCGAATAAATAAGAAGAAATGTCAGGGGGGTAACCGGGTGTAAAACCAATAAATAAGACTCCAAGCGCCATCCCTAAAGACCAGAACATTCCAACTAAAGTATCTGAGCCGGTTCCAATTTTACGCCGAATAGAAGTAATTGCTAAAGCTGCAGTAACTGCAAATCCAAGTGCTCCATAAATCGGTTCAATATTCAAAAGATAGCCGAGTCCAATTCCGCCAAATGAGGTATGGGCAATACCCCCACTTAGCATCACCAGTTTCTTCTCTACAATAATTGTTCCAATCAAACCACAGACAATACTGGCCAGTATCGCTGCAAAAAAAGCATTCTGCATAAATTGATAATTTAAAATTGCATCAATCATTATTTTCCTCCTCTCCGTGAGGAGCAAATACATGGTGAGGATGACCGTGAGCAATTAAATCAACCGGACAGCCAAAAACCTGTTTAGTTGTTTCCTGGTCCAGATGTTTATCTCCATGATGATATAATTTTTCATTTAGACAGGCCAAACTATCAAAATAAGAAGAAACTGCTGCCATATCATGAGTTACCACAATAATTGTTTTTTCCTTATTTAATTCTTTTAATAATTCATAAATTTGGGAGGTTGAACTAGCATCAACACTGGCTGTTGGCTCATCTAAAAGCAAAATTTCTGGCTCAACTGCCAATCCACGGGCAATTAAAACCCTCTGCAGCTGCCCTCCAGAAAGCTTACCAATTTGCCTCTCCTTAAGATGCAATAGATTAAGTTGATCCAAAACAGATTCCGCCTGCTCAATATCCTCTTTTCGATATTGATGAAAAAACCTAACTTTCCCACCAAGTTTAGCCATTAAAACAACATCTAAAACATTGATTGGAAAACTGCGGTCAAAATTAGAGACCTGTGGAACATAACCAATTTTATCAATTGCCTGACTCAGAGGACGGCCAAAAATCTTGACCTCTCCCTCTGGCTTAATCAAACCCAGAATAACCTTTAAAAGAGTAGTTTTACCAGCACCATTAGGTCCAATAATACCTAAAAAAGAACCTTCTTCAACCTGAATACTGACATCTTTTAAAGCATCTAAATTACCATATTTAACTGAAACATTTTTCAATTCAACTGCATAAGCCACTACTGACCATCTCTTCCTGCTAGCTCAGCGGCCATTTCTGCAGCCATTTTTTCTAAGTTTTCAATATAATTTTCTGCTAAAGGATTAAGTTTTACAATTTCTCCACCAAGTTCTTCGGCTACCGCCCTCGTTTTAGTACTGTCAATTTCCGCCTGATAAAAAACATTTTGGATTCCCTGTTCTTTAGCATTTTCTATAATTTCCTGTAGATGCTGTGGGCCAGGTTCTTTACCATCTTTTTCAATCGACAGCATTTTTAATCCATAATGCTCGGTAAAATAACCAAAAGAAGGATGATAAACTAAGATTGCCTCTCCTTTGTATGAAGATAATAATTCTTTATTTTTCCGATCAACTGCAGCTAGTTTTTCTAAATACTGATCTGTATTTTCTTTAAATTCAGCTTCATATTCTGGTAAAAGCTCTATTAATTCATCTCTCATAATTTCTACCATATAACTTGTACGGGCTGGAGATAACCAGATGTGAGGATCTCTGCCCCCAGCATGACTGTGTCCATGATCAGCATCCTCTTCCCCAAAGTAGCGGTGGGGATATTTGGCTTCAATTCTTTCAAATAATTTTACCACTTCTAAATCAGATCTTTCTTCTGCCCGTGGTAAAATATTCTGCATATCTGCCGGGACTCCAATCGAAAAATAGATGCTGGCTTCACTAAAAGCTCTCATTTTTGATGGAGAAGGAGAGTAATTAGCCGGACTAAATCCTTTGGGAATCATCTCTATAACTTCTACTCTTTCTCCAGCAATGGCCTCTAACATTTCTATCTGAGGTACAATAGTCACAGCTATTGTTGCTTCAGCTGCTCCAACACTTAGATTAACTAAGATTAATAATAACAAAAAAGCAATGATTGTTATACTCAAATTTTTCATTTTTTTCATCTCCCAATTATCAGTTTAAATCAAAGACCTAATTAAAAGCTGCAGCAGACCAAAGATCCCGCCAAACCACCCGTACTGTTTAAGATGGGCAAAATAGCGGCCAGCAAAACTGTCAAAAACCTCTTCAATCTCTGCTGGATTCATTTTGCTTATTTCTTCGGCTGTCAACTTCTTTAACTCCAAACTTTTAAGCAGAGCTTCCGAATTAGCCTTAAAGCTATCAACTCCGCTTTCTATAAATAATTCAAGCAGATATTCTAAGCTGGCTCTGTCCATTTTTTCTAACAGCAACTCAGTTCCTCCAGCAATATCTGCTGCTGACTGAGATAAAATGAGTTCATTTAGCTCAGGTTCTTTAATTAACTCTGAAATATTATTTAAAATTTCTTTTAACTGCTGATCATCTATTAGTGCAAAAGAAATAAGTTCTTTATTCTTAAAAAGCTGACTGAGTTCACTGTTAAAACTTTTAAGTTCTACCTCACTTAAAAGCTGTTCTACTTCCCCTTCAATTAAATCCTCTGCCATCAGATTTTTCAATTTAAGCAGAAGCTGTAATTTCTGTTCAATTTTTAAATGATGATTGATAAAATACTCAATCTTATCTGCTTCTATTTCCAGCTCAAAGATAAATAAATCCTCTTTTTCCTCCCTCAAGCCTGCTTCCAGCAGCTCATTTATCTCAGCTTCACTTAAGTAAAGAACTTCTGTCAATAAATCAGATCCCTGCCTGGAAGCAAAGAAATTACTTAAAAGCTGGCTTAAATTAATCTTTTCACTACTCAAAAATTCACTCTCATTTGTCTCAGCAAGCAGTTTAAAATACATATTTTCTAACTTAGACCTTTTTTCTACAAAATACTCCGTTTCTAAACGTTCAAAAACCCTTGCTGTAACGGAATCAACAAATTCATCCAGATCAGCCATATAAACGGCACCTGAAATCATAGTATTTTTTAAAAGCCCGCCTTTTTTCTCTTTTTCCGCCTCAATAATCTCATCTTTTTTGAAGTTAATTAGCTGAGCTGTTTTTTCCTGCTGCTGATTGATAAAATTCAGTCCCTGATCAAGATAATACCCAGAATTTGTTTCTAAAATTTCTATTAGCTTTCCTTTTAAATTATAATCAATTTCTGTATTTAAAAGTTCCGGCATAATGAATTTCAAAAAGGGATAAAGTTCTTTATTCTTAAGCAATTTTTTTAACTGAGCTGAATTAAGATTAAAATTATATTCTCCCCCCAAGGCTGCTGTAATTTTTCCTAGATCAAACTTTGAAATAAGCTGATCCTGCAGTCTTGTCAAATCAAGTTCGTTATTTACAAGATAAGAATTAATCATTTCTGCAAAATTTATTCCTGAAAGCTTTTTATCTAGATATTTATTTAGTTTTTGATTAAATGGTTCTTTAATCTCTGCTAGATTTTCATCATCAAAATTCAAAATTAGCTTATCAATTTTCGCCAATACTTCGGCAGCCAAAAAATTATTATTATCTTTGAGCAGATCAAAAAACTGCTGATAATCATTCTGCTCAAAATACTCTAATATAGTTTCTTTAATATGACTGCGATTTTTTTCAATGATCTCTGCAGCTGAATCTGCTTTAAGCAGTTCTTTTTCTACAAATTTACCCATTGAATCAGCAAAACGACTCCTGTTTTTGGCTACAACTCCAGGCGTAAATGGAATTTTTAAGCCTCCAACTCTTTTTGCTGCATAGGGATGAAAAATCATCCAGATGGCCAGCACATTGGTTAACCAGCCCACACCCCCATATAATACAGCGGAACTCAAATAATTCAACCAAAGAGGGGTGGAATTAAAGATTGCTGCCTCTGCCCCACTAAAAGCAAAGATTAGACCGGCTGCTGCACCTAAAAGTGCACCTAAATAAGTAATTGGTTTTAACTCTTTCCCCATAAAATCCTCAATCGCCTGCTGAACTTCCTGATCAGAAAGCTGATGTAAGTTTGCTGCTGCTGCCTGGGCCACCCGACCTTCGATTAGTTCAGGTAGATTATTATAAAAGAAAGTTGTAATTGAATCAGTTAACTTAACAACAGTTCCTTCGCCTTTAAGTAATTGATAAAGCTCTTTTAACTCTCTGTCAGCAAAATTCTGTTCAATACCTTTAAAATAATTTCCTGCTTCCTGCTTAAGCTGAGACTGATTGGCAGTTAATTCGGAATTAACGAGAGCAAAAAATTCATTATTTAGATACTGACTCAGCTCGCCTGCAATAAAATTATTTTGGCGTAGATACTGATAGATTTGATCTGAATTTTGTCTGCTTTTTTCAATCAGATTTTCTTTAGTAATCACATCCTGCAGTTTGAATTCAGCCAAATAGTCACCGACTAAATCTACTGATTCTTCTTTACCAATCAACTTCTTGAGCAGAGAAAACAAAAACTCAATTATTTTTTCTTCAAACTGCTGCTGTTGAAAAACATCGTCTGAGAAAAGCTCAAACAGCTGTTTTTCTTGATTTTGCTGATAAAAATCCCAAATAATATTTTCTAATTCACCGGCCTGAGCTTTAAAATCAACCCCGTTAAGCAGCTGCTTTAAACTAAAATCTTTAATTTTGGCCAAAAGAGACTCTGCCAGCTCTTGGCTCTCAGAATTCAATTTTTCTGAAAGCGATTTTTTTAAATGGGTTACAGGTAAACCGTATTCTTCTATGTTTTCTTGGTATTTACTGTAAATCCCCTGCCGGCTCATTGCCTTAAAACCAGTGCTGGCTTCAATCTCAGCCTCCACTGATTCTAAAATAAGTCTATTTAAATCTTCTGCTTCAGACTCCAAGAAGCTTAAAATTTTAGTTTCTGATTCACTAATAAGAGCCGTCAGATCTGCAACTATCTTTTTTTCCAGCTTCTCAGTTAATAAATTTTCAATTTTTAAGTCAGAGTTATCAACTTCAATTTTTAAGTTGAGCAAAATCTCACTCAAAGTCTTCTGCAAAATTTTATTCTGCTTCAATTCATCCAGTTCTGCAGCTGTTTTAAATAAATCACTAATTTTAATTTCTTTTAGCTCTTCCATTAAAGAACCAGCTAGATTTTCTAGATTAAAAAGCTCCTTAATTTTATCTTTAAATTCAGTTCTGCTTTGCTGATCTAGATTCTGATAGTTTTCAGCAAAAAAACTGATTCCCTCTTTCATAAAATTCTTTAACTCAAACTGAAGCTCACTGCTTAATAGCTGCTCCAGCTTTTTATCTTTTAGTTCCTGATAAAGACCAAGGCTGACGTTTTCAAGGCTTCCTTTTTGCTCTGCCTCATCTATAGTTTTGAGATAGATTTCCTGCAGCAGACTCTGTAGTTCAGACTGAGAAATTATTTTATCAAGTTTCTCCTTAGTTAGATATTCTGTAATTTCCTGTAGAACCTTAACTGAACTATTTCCAAGAAGAGATGCTAAAAGTTCATAATTTTCTTCCCAGCCAGGAAGATCACTTAAAATAACTTCTTTAGTTCTCTGATCTAAATAAATATTTAAAAAATCATTTAGGCTCCGAGTAAAATTTTCTTTAAACTCCGGACGAGAAAATTCCTCCTTCAAAGTCTGGTGGTTAATTAGATCCCTTTCTACCAGGTCAGAAATACTATCAATAAATTCTTCTTTAGTCTTAATAACCACTCCCCCAAGTGGTCCATACTCTTTGAAAATCATCTTTAGTGCCAGATTATTTGTTAGATAACCAGTGACTGCTCCTGTACCAGCTGCTGAAATAATTGCTAATAGATCTAGAGCCATTTCTTTTTCCTAAAATAAATAAGTTGAATAATTGCAATTACAAACATCAGAAACATTACAACTGGATAAGCAATTTTATAGTCTAATTCTGGCATATAACTAAAATTCATTCCATACACTCCAGCAATAAAAGTAAGGGGAATAAAAATCGTTGAAATTATTGTTAAAAATTGCATTACTTCATTCATTTTATTACTTTTATTAGAAAGATAAATATCCAGCATACTGGATAGCATATCACGACTGACATCAATTTCATCCATTAACTGACCTATATGATCATAAACATCACGCAAATAATAGTCTGTTTCTTTAGATAACAAAGGTGATTCAACCCGATAAAGATTACCAAAAATAGTATTTAAAGGCCAAATAGTTTTACGTAAAAATACTATTTCCTGCTTTAAATCCTGTATATTTTCTAAGGTATCAGGTCCGGTTTTAGCTGCAACAACCAAATCATCTAATTCTTCCAGCACCTCTTCATTTCGTTCTAATATATGAAAATAATTATCCACTATTGAATCTAAAAGAGCATAAAATAAGTAATCAGCCTTCTTCTTTCTTATCTGCCCTTTATTTTCTTCAAGTCTAGTCCGAACTGGATTAAAGTCATCTCCATGAGCCTCCTGGAAGGTAATAACTGTATTTTCTAATAAAATTAAACTAACTTGTTCTGACTTTATGTATTCTCCTTGATAACTCAACATATCTAAAATAGTTATAATATAATTATCAAATTCTTCCTTTTTGGGACGCTGTCTAGTATTAGTAATGTCCTCTAAGGTAAGCGGATGTAGATTTATTAAATTGCCAATCTCTTTAACTAATTCTACATCATGGATACCTGTAATATTAATCCAACTAATATAATTATCATTTTCAATAGTAGCTAGAGAAAATTCTTCAATCATTTTTCTCTCTACTTGATCAGCATTAAATTGAATTAATTCAATTTCTGCATCAATTTTTTTATCTATACCATGTAAAGTTCCCGGTGTATGACCAATCTCACTTGATTTAATTCGAGAAAATTTTCTCATTTTTTACCTCCCTATTAGTTATCCACATTTATTTTTTTATACCCTGATAAAATGGTAATTTATTACAAATTATTGCCTATTGTAAGTAATAATCATTTTTAATATCCACAGATTGTGGATAAGTTGTTGGTAACTGCTGATATTTATCCACAATTTTTGTTAATTAAATGTTAACAACTGTGGATAAAACACCTGTTTTGTTAGTAACTTGTGGATAACATCAAATTAAATTCGTTATTTTCTATTTATTTTCATTATTTAAAAAATCAATGAATCTATCCACAATTTCTGGATCAAATATCTTTGATTTATAGTGATTAAATTCTTTAATGATTTCTTGATCCTCCAAAGCACCAAAATAATATTTATCTTTAAGCAGAGGAAAGTAAATATTTGATTTCACCTTGCTGTAAAAATTAATTACAGCAAATAATCTGCTCAAATAAGGTATTTGATCACCATTTAAAGCTTCCGGCCAACCACTTCCATCATAATGCTCGTGATGAGAATAAATAAGATTACATATACCAATTAAATCATGATAATAAGCCACAAAATTTGTTGAATTTATTACATATTTTTGATATTCATCCCATTCTTCTGTTGTTAATTTTTCACCTTTTTTAACAATATTTTTATTAAGAGTTAATTTACCCAGATCATAATGCCTTGCTAAAAGCAATAAATCAGTCTTTTCTTTTTGATTTAAATTAAAATAATCTGCAGCCTTTTCTGATATTTTTAATAACTCACCACCATTACGTAAATTTATATAATTATTGTCTTCTATGTAGTTCATTAATGAATTGTAAAATTTACTTTCTTGGCTCTGTTTATGTCTATTAAAATTTATTTTTGAAATCCCATCACAAAAAAAGTCTTGAGCAGTTGTTTTATTATTACTTTTAAACATTGAAACTGCAGCAGTATCTATATAAATTCCATTAATATTTAATTTTGCAAGTTCGTTTTTAATAAAATCTAGTGTTTGATCTACTTCAGAATCATTTTTGTTTTTCAAAATTACAGCAAAGTGATCATTAGATAAATGAGCTGCAATTTTATCTTTTCCTCTGATTTTAACAAGAATAGAAGCTATTTCTTTTAAAAGTACATTACCCTGCTGATAACCAAAAAATTTATTTACTAAATGAAAGTTTTCTACATTAATTAAAATTAATGCTAAATTATCTTTTTTACTTTTATTCAACTCTTCAAATAGATGATTAAAATATTCTTTATTATATAAGCCAGTTAGCCTGTCATATCTTTTTATATAATTTAATCTTTCCTCTTTTTCTTTTAAGTCACTGATATCATAAGAAGCTCCCACAATTTCTTCAACTCTGCCATTTTTCATAACTGGATATAATGTAGTCTGCCATATTTTTTCCCCAGCAGGAAAATCTAATTTTTCAGTATAATTAATTCTCCCTTTTTTCTTTAAGCATTTACTGTAATTTTCTTTTAACTTTTCTGCAACTTCTTTATCAAAAATTTCTTTAATTTTTTTACCCCTTATCTCTTCATTAGTTAGTGCTGTTAAACGTTGATGAGTTCCATTAATTCTTTTATAATAAAAATTATTATCACAGTCAACTTTAACTAAAAATATCGCATCATGTGTATGGTCAATAATTGTACGATAATCATTTAACTTATCTTCTTCTTTTTTCAATTTATCATTTTTTCTTTGCTGCTTAAGCATTGTTAGCAATAAATGATTAGCAAATAATGAATAGCTTTCATTTTTATTGAAAATAGCTGTTAAATTATTAATGTTTTCATAATTAAGCTCTAATTCATTGTCAGTCTCGTTTAAAAGCATAATACTTGATTTAGTAAATTCTTTTTCTGCCAAAGTTAATAAATCAAGCCCTGAAAAAATTTCTCCAGCCTTATTTTCAACTATTATTATATCAATATCATCATTTTGATAAAGATAATTAACTGCCTGCCGATTATCATCAAATTCTTTAACTAGCTCAAAATCTATATTTTTAATCTTTCTTTTAGCACGATTGAGATAAGTTTTTATTTTATTTTTTTCTATTACATCTTTTATTATAGTAATTATTTTTAACAATGCTTTTCTCTCCTATATTGAAAATAGTGAAATTCTTAATTTTGATGGATGGAAAGCGGATCTACATGTACCATTACATCCTTTACATCTTCACTGTTATTTATAATTTCATTTTCTACCCGACAGGCTATATTGTGTCCCTCAACTACTGAAAGTTGATCCTCAACAACTATTTTTAAATCAACAATATAATTTGGGCCATAACTTCTCAGCTTAATATCATGAATTTCAATAACTCCATTTATTGCTGCTGCCAACTCTCGAATTTCATTAATTTTTCCTTTTGCTGGACGACCATCCATTAATTCATAAGAAGTATCTCTCATAATTTCATAACCAACTTTTAAAATTAGAAAAGCTACAACTAAACCAGCAAGCGGATCTAAAAATCTAAATCCCAATTTTGCTCCCCCAATTCCAATTAAAGCTGCAATTGATGAGAATGCATCTGAACGATGATGATGAGCGTCTGCGATCAAGCCTCGACTGTTAATTTCTTCTCCAATTTTTATAGTAAATCTATATAGTAATTCTTTTACTATAATTGAAATAAAAGCGGCAAACAAAGCCCAGCTCCCAGGCTCAGCAATATTACCACTCATAATTGTTAAAATTGCATCTCTTCCTAGAAAAACAGCAGTTAAAATTAAAATAACTGCTAAAATATTGGTTCCAAGAGCCTCAGCTTTTTCATGGCCATAAGGATGATTTTTATCTGCTGGTGTTTCCGAAAATTTAATACTAGCCATTACAATAATAGTTGATGCCATATCTGAAACTGAATGAAAACCATCTGCAATTAAGGCTTTGCTATTGGCAAAAAATCCTATTGATATTTTTAGTAAAGCGAGTAAAGTATTACTTAAAAGGCTGATTATTGATATTTTTTTACCCTGTTGATAACGCATATTTTCTTTTTCCATTTTTACCACCTAAATTATTTTAATATTATTATTCTCTACTATACCCTTTAGTATATCAATTAAGCTAAATAATAGCAATCAATCAAATTTGAATAAAAAATCAGATTGTAGTATCATTGAATTAGATATTAAATTTGACTTTTTAAAGGAGTGGATCATGTTTAATAATCGAATTTTAGAATTATTATTTACTTTATTTAAAAGCATGAGTGTTATAGCTACTTTTGCATATATTTTAAGTCGTCTCAGTAGTGTAAAACACATTTTTGATGATAATTTTAATAAATATGAAAAAATATTCCTCAGCATCTTTTTTGCTATCTTATCTGTTACCGGAACTTTTTTGGGTATCATAATTATGAATGCTTATGCCAACATTAGAGCAATTGGCGCTGTAATGGCAGGAATTATTGGAGGACCACTTGTAGGTGTTGCAGCAGGTTTAATTGCAGGATTACATCGTTTTTCGTTGGGAGGATTTACTGCACTAGCTTGTGCAATTGGTACAACTAGCAGTGGTTTAATTGGTGGATTTTTTTATAAAAAATATAAAAATGATGAAATAAACTTTAAAAATGGGTTTTTAATTGGGATTTTCGCTTTAACAATTGAAATGATAATTGTGGTTCTTTTCAGTCGTCCACTAGCTCAGGCGGTAGAACTAGTTAAAATCATTGGGATTCCGATGATTTTAAGCAATAGTATGGGTATTGCAATTTTTATTAGTATTTTAAATAAAGTTAAAGAAGATAATCAAAAGATTAGAGCTTTACAGGCAGAAAAAGTTCTTTCGATTGCTGACCGTTCTTTACCTCTGCTTCAAAATGGCATAAATCAAAGTTCAGCGGCAGAAATTATTAAAATGATTAAAAAAGAAAGCCAGGTTGATGCGGTTGCAATAACCAATAAAGAAAAAGTGCTAGCTTTTACAGGAGTTGCTGAAGATCATCATCTGACCGGAGAAGAAATTAAAACTGAAGCCAGCCAAAGAGCTATAAATGAAAAAAAGACAATATTGATTGACAGTAAAAAGGATATCAACTGTAACCATCCGGATTGTAAGCTGACAGATGCTGTAATTACACCTCTGAAAATTGAGGATAGTATTTATGGCCTGCTTAAACTATATCGTTGTAACCAGAAAATAACTGTACTGGATATTAAACTGGCAGAAGGAATTTCTAATCTACTAGCAACCCAGATTAAACTAGCTAAATTATCAAAACAGGCTGAACTTAAAAGTGAAGCTGAACTGAAGGCTCTCCAGGCTCAAATTAATCCTCATTTTCTTTTTAATTCTCTTAATGCAATTGCTGCTTCCTGCAGAACTCAACCGAAAGAAGCTAGAAAATTGCTGATTAAACTTGCTGGGATTTTTAGAAGGACTCTCAAAAGAGATGTTTATCAGATTACCCTGGCTGAAGAAATGCAATTCTGTCAGGATTATTTAGATATAGAAAAAGCAAGACTTGATAAAAGACTGCAGGTAGAATGGAAAATACCGAATAAGTTAAAACAAATTATTATTCCACCCTTTATAATTCAGCCCTTAATTGAAAATTCTATTAAACATGGAATTTATCCTCTAGAAAAAGGTGGTAAAATTATTATCAGTGCTCAAAAATCAGGTGATAAACTGCAGATCAAGATTGAAGATAATGGGCCTGGAATTACAGATAAAAAAATTGCTGAAATTGAAAATGGTAATAATGATCGGATAGGAATCAACAATATAAAAAATAGGTTGAATTCTGTCTATGGTAATAATGCAGATTTTGAAATTAAATCTAAAGCGGGAATGGGTACACAAAATATAATTAACATTCCTTCCGAATTTCTTTTTGAGAGGAGAAAAGCAAACTGATGATCAAAACAATGATTGTCGAAGATGAAAAACTAGCGCGAGATGAATTGAAATTCTTAATTGAAAAAGATCCTGATTTGGAAGTACTTTATGAAATAGCAGATGGAGAAAAAGCACTTAAAGTTTTAAAAGAAAATACTGTTGATCTGCTTTTTTTAGATATTCAAATCCCTGCTATTAGTGGAATTGAAATAGCTAGAATTTTAAATAAGCAAAAAAATTCCCCCTATATTATATTTACTACCGCTTATGATGAATATGCAGTTGAAGCGTTCCAACTTTCTGCAGTTGATTATCTTTTAAAACCAATTAGTGATCAACGTCTAGCAGAAAGTTTAGACCGAGCAAAAAAAGAAATCTATGCTAATCACACTTTTAATCAGAAGTTGGATAATTTATTTGCAAATCTCAATGACTCAAAACAAAAAGAATGTTTAAATAAAATTGCTGTTATGGAAAAAGATTATTATTTAATGCTAAATTTTGCAGATATCTACTATTTTTCTACCAAAGATAAAAAAGTATGGGCTCACTGTCATAAAAAATCCTATATGACAAGTTTTCAGCTCAAAGAGTTGGAAAAAATGCTGCCAGAACAATTTTTTAGAATCCATAAGAGTTATATTGTTAATCTTAAACACATCAAAGCTGTTATCCCTTGGTTCAAAGGTAAGTATCAAGTTTTAATGGAAGATTATTCAGAACATAAAATTCCAGTTAGCAGATCTAAGGTTGATCAAATTAATAAACTCTTAAATCTTAAATAATGCAATTGAGTATAATATTTTTACAATTCAGTCAAGATGCCTTTCCTTAATTCCCTATAGGAGTATAATTAAAGTGTAATAAAAAACTATTAGGGGGTTATATTAAATGGCATCTTTTCTTATTTCTTTAGCTGTATTAATTATTGGTTATTTTACTTACGGAAAAATTGTAGACCGAATTTTCGATTCACAGCCGGAGCGAGAAACTCCTGCAATTTCAATGGAAGATGGAGTAGACTACATGGCAATGGATTGGAAAAAGGCATTTTTAATTCAATTTTTGAACATAGCAGGTTTAGGACCAATTTTTGGGGCAATTGCTGGTGCTTTATGGGGGCCAAGTGCTTTTCTCTGGATAGTATTTGGTACAATTTTTGCTGGTGGTGTTCACGATTATCTTTCCGGAATGCTTTCTATTCGTTCTGGTGGTGCTTCAATATCAGAAGTTATAGGAGAAAATCTTGGTGGTACAATCAGACAGATTATGAGAGTCTTTAGTATTGTGCTTTTGGTACTTGTAGGAACAGTATTTATGACCGGTCCTGCAATGCTCTTAGCTAATCTAACTCCAGGATTTATGGGAGTTAATATCTGGCTGGTTATTATTCTAGGTTATTATTTCATTGCTACCTTCTTACCAGTTGATAAAATAATAGGTAAACTATATCCAATCTTTGGTCTGGCACTTTTAATTATGGCACTGGGTGTTGGTGGAGGCTTAATTTTTGGTGATTATAATATTCCAAACATTGCTTTAAACAACCTTCATCCTGGCGAACTACCAATGTGGCCTTTATTATTTGTAACAATAGCCTGTGGCGCAATCAGTGGTTTCCATTCAACTCAGTCACCGATTATGGCCCGCTGTACTACAAATGAAAAAGAAGGACGTAAAATTTTCTATGGTGCGATGGTTGCTGAAGGTATTGTAGCCTTAATCTGGGCTGCTGCAGCTATGACCTTCTTCCAGGGAACTGGAGGCTTAAACGAAGCGCTGGCAACTCTTGGTGGACCGGCCGGTGTTGTTCACGAAATTACAGGAACTATGATGGGTGTTGTTGGTGGAGTTTTAGCCATGCTTGGTGTAATTGCTGCTCCAATTACTTCTGGAGATACAGCTTTTAGAAGTGTGCGTTTAACTCTATCTGATATCTTTGGTTTAGAGCAGAAATCTATAAAGAATAGATTGTTGCTTGCTATTCCAATTTTTATTGTTGGTGGAGCCTTATCTCAGATCAACTTCGATGCTCTCTGGCGCTATTTTGCCTGGTCAAATCAGACAGTAGCAATGGTTGTTTTATGGGCCGGAGCAATGTGGCTTGCCAAACGAGGTAAAAACCACTGGATAGCTTCAATTCCAGCCTTCTTTATGACAGGTGTTTCTTCGACTTATATTCTTTATGCACCTGAAGGCTTCCAATTACCTTATTCTTTTTCAGTTACAGCCGGAATTATTATAGCAGTTGTGACTATGGGAATCTATATTAAAAAGATCAGCAGCACCCACTTTGAAGAAGAAATAATGATTAAAGAGGCAGTTTAGTAGGTACCGTTTACTTAGAAAATATTTGAAATAATATAAACGCAGAAACTGAGTTTATTCTTCAGGTTCTGCGTTTTTTGATTAAAATACTCAAGTTTAAAAGTAAAAAAATATTTACTGAATAAAAGCTGCTCTTCTCTGCAGCTTCTTATAAATAGAAGCCCAGCTTCGCCGAGCATAAATAACACTGACTCCTCGATCCTTAGCGGCTCTCTTCACTTTTCTCATTACAGCATGATTTATATAATCAGTCATTACTAGTACATAATCGGTTTTAGCTGGAATTTCAAAATTTTTAAATTTAGATTTTTTGCGGCCATTAAGATGAGTAATTTCTTCGAAACCTAATCTTTTTACATTATCTTTTATCGACCCTAAACTATCTGCGCCAACTATCATTAAAGACATTTTCTCTCCTCCTCGCTTAATTGAAAACCATTATCAATTGGCTTTAAATTTTTTTCTATTGATTTTTTTCTTCCTTCTCCTGCTCTTCACAACAATTTTCACTACCACAATCACAGTCCGGACATCCCTCGACAGCAAAATGCCTGAGAGAAGTTCCTGCATATAAAACACTTATCATTAATATCAAAACACTTATCTGTAATATCATTATAATCCTCCTCAATTATTTTTAGTTAATCATCAATAACTATTTCATCAAAGTTATATTCCTTACCACCTGCAATCGGACAGCTCTGATCACTACAACCGGCACAAGGACTGTCTGTTCCTTTAATTCCACCATAAACTTTCTTTCCTATATAGTAAAGACTACCAAAGCCTAAAATTCCTAAAAATAAATATTCCATAATTGGCTTAACCTCCTTAAACTAAAAAACATAAATCCAGTTTTAAAGAGCAGGCAATTTTAATAAATCAAATAAAACTGCCTGCTTAATATTATTTAAATCCCAATTCCAATCAGCATACCACCCTGATAGATTAAAAAGGATACTATCCAGGCTAAAACGAATAAGTATGAGGCTGTAATTAAGGGCCATTTCCAGCTCTGAGTTTCAGATTTTATTGCACCAAGTGTTGCTATACATGGAGTATAAATCAGAACCATAGTTAAGAAAGAATATGCCGCCAGTGGGCTGAAATTTGCTGTTAAGGCTGTTCTCAGACCTCCTTCACCTGCTGCATAAACAACTCCTAATGTACCAACAACTACCTCTTTTGCTAAAATACCAAAAACAAGTGATGATGCTGCCTGCCAGCTGCCAAATCCTAATGGTTCAAAAATTGGAGCTACCAGCTGCCCAAATTGACCAATCAAACTTTCTGCAGATGCATATTCTACTCCAAGTGGTAAGTTAGCTAAAACCCAGATTAAAACTACAACTGAAAAAATAATTGTTCCTGCTTTTTTGATAAAAGCTCCAACTTTTTCCCACATATGAATAAAAACACCTTTTAAAGTTGGAAATCTGTAAGGAGGTAATTCCATTACAAAATGAGAACGCTCACCTTTAAATAATAGCTTATTGAAAATACCTGCCATAATTACTGCCATTATAATACCTAAGGCATAAAGTGAGAAAACCACTGTGCTCGCATGATTGGAAAATAAAGCACCAGCAAAAACCACATAAACAGGTAATCTAGCCGAACAGGACATCAGCGGATTGATTAAAATAGAAATTATGCGATCCCGCTTACTGTCTAAAGTCCTAGTAGCCATTACTCCGGGAACATTACAACCAAAGCCAACAATCATAGGAATAAATGATTTCCCATGCAGTCCGAGCTTACTCATTACTTTATCCATTACATAAGCTGCTCTGGACATGTAACCGCTGTCCTCTAAAATACCAATCGCCAAAAATAATAAGAAAATATTTGGAATGAAAACTAGTACTGAACCTACACCACCAATTATACCATCAGTAATAAAAGAAGTAATTAATGGTGAAACTCCTGCCCCAACTAACAGACCTCCAATCCAACCACCTGCTGCTTCGAAAAAGGCCTCTATATAACCAATCAGTGGATCACCAATAGTAAATGTAAATTTAAAAATGGACCACATTACCACCATGAAAATTGGAATTCCTAAATATTTATTGGTTACTACTGCATCTATTTTATCAGAAATATTTTCTGGCTCATCTTCTGCTTTAGGACGCTGTACACTTTCTGCTATAACTTTATTTATAAACTCATATTTTCTATCAATTATAATATTATCAAAATCATCTTCTGCCTTAAGTTCTCTCTCAGCAATTAAACTCTTGATTTTTTTAGCCTTAGAAACTCCTATTTCTCTTTCTAAAAGTTTTACAGCTTCTGGATCATGTTCAATCAATTTAATTGCTGCCCAGCGTTGATTAATTTGCTTAGAAAAATCATATTCTTTAAGCATTTTTATTGTTTCAGAAATTAAATTTTCTACTTCTTGACCATAATCAATTTTTAGGGCTGTTTCGGACAAATCTCTATTTTTAACAGTTTGTTCTAAAAGCCTGTCTATTCCTTTACCGCGACTGGCTACTGTTTCAACTACAGATATTCCTAGCAGCTGACTCAATTTCTTTTTATCAATTTTGATTCCCTTTTTTTCAGCCTCGTCTGCCATATTTAAGACTGCAATTAAATCTACTCCCATTTCTAAAAGTTGAACTGTAAAATAAAGATTTCTATCAAGATTAGCCGAGTTTATAATATTTAAAACTATATCATAATCACCAGCTGTTAAAAAATCACGGGCAACTACCTCATCTTCAGAATATGCTCCAAGAGAATATGTACCCGGAAGGTCAATTACTTCTAAAGAATAATCCTGGTAAAATGCACTACCTGTTTTCTTTTCAACAGTAACTCCAGGCCAGTTTCCAACATGTTGTCTGGATCCTGTTAGTTCATTAAACATTGTTGTTTTACCAGAGTTCGGATTTCCGGCTAAAGCAACTTTTAACTCTGTATTTTTTCTTTCTTTTTTATTTAAAGCCATTAATTTTCACATCCTTTTTGATCGACTAACACTTTATGAGCCATTCCTCTACCTATTGCAATTCTATTATCTCCAAGCCCGATAATTAAAGGGCCACCAGAACTGCTGTGAACTTTAACTGTCTTGCCATTAACAAATCCAAGGTCAGTAAGTTTTCCCTTGGCTGTTCTTCCACCAATAATTTCTTTAATGCAGGCTGTTTCACCCGGCCTTAACATCGCTAAAGGCATCAAATTTAAACCTCCTTTACCAGGATTTCTGCTGCTTCATCCCGGCGCAAACTAAGGCTATAACCTCTAACCTTAACTTCTATTGGATCACCCATTGGAGCCTTACCTTTAACTTCAACTCTAGCTCCTCTATTTAATCCCATATCCATTAACTTTCTCTTCAAACGGCCTTTTGACATAATTTTTACAACGTCTGCTTTTGAGCCAATATTTATTTCATTTAATTTAATTTCATTTATATCCATTTTGGCTTCCTCCCTGTTATCTATAAATTTAAAAGCACAATTTTGCTTATCTAAATAATCATTTACTATGAGGTACTTAACCATTTTTTCAAAACTTTCTTGGCTTAAGGCGTGTTCAAGACTACAAGCATCCTTATCAGCAATCTCTGAATTAACCCCAATTATTTCATGCAGAAAAAGATAAAGAATTTGATGTTTGCAGTTTATTTTTTCAGCTGCTTGAATACCATCTCTTGTTAATTTAATTGGGCCATATTTTTGCTGCTTAATTAATCCCTGTTGATTTAACTTTTTTAACCCTTGATTAACAGAAGAGGCTGCAATCCCAAGATAATTTGCAATACCTGTTACCCGAGCTGAACCATTTTTCTTAATTAAATTAAAAATAGCTTCTAAATAATCTTCCATAGATTCTGATAAATTAATTTTTGTTTCCACTTTCATTTCCCCCGTTTTTTAGGCTAACCTAAAACTATTATAAAAAAATAAATTAGCACTAATTGAATTGAAAACGATTCTCAACTTCAAGTAAAATTATATATAACTTAATTGCTTTTGTCAAGATATTTTTGCAAAAAAATTAACCATCAGGCCTGTTATAGCAGTAATTAGTAATTATTCCTGATAAGTGGATATTAAATATAATCTGCTCACTAGTTATTTTTCTTTTCCATTTAGCTGGCTTAATAGTTATATCTAGCAAAGACTAATTCATTAAAATTTCTCTAGCCTTCATAAATTCTGCATCTTCTCTATCGTGAGAAACAAGAATAGTTGTAATTCCAATTTTTTTAATTATTTCATTTAATTCTTTTCTAATTTTATCCTTCAATTCAGCATCCAGATTACTAAAGGGTTCATCTAAAAGTAGAATTTCTGGACCAGGAGCAAGGGTTCTTGCCAGAGCAATTCGCTGCTGCTGTCCTCCTGACAATTGATGAGGGTATCTTTTTTCAAAACCTGCTAAGTTTACAAGCTTTAAAAGCTCCTTGACTCTAGTTTTTCTTTTACTTTTACTTAAATGATCAATACCAAAAGCAATATTTTTTTCTACGCTCAAATGAGGAAAAAGGGCATAATCCTGAAAAACCATCCCCACTTCTCTTTTTTCTGCTGCTATAAACTTATGCTCATCAGCTACAGACTGACCCGCAATTATAATTTGACCACTGTCAGGTATTTCAAGACCGGCAGTCAGACGAAGAACTGTACTTTTCCCACTACCACTGACACCCACCAAAGCTACAACTTCTCCTTTTTGAACCTCTAAGTTAAAATTTTCAATTATTTTTTCTTCTTTTTTATTGTAAGCAAAAGTTAAATCATTAATTTTTAACTGCATTATTTTTTCCTCCTTTTACTTCGATGAGTAATTAAATAAATAGCTGCTGCTGAAAAGAAAATTAAAACAAGTGATAAATCAGCTGCACGATAAATCATCTCATCAGAAGCATATTCAAAGGCCTTAGTAGCTAGAGTGTCAAAATTAAAGGGTCTTAAAATCATAGTCAGCGGTAATTCCTTCATTATTTCTATAAAAACAAGTAAGAATCCACTCATCAAAGCTGGTTTCAGCATTGGTAAATCAATTTTGAAAAATGTTTCGGTTACCCCTTTGCCCAGTGTTCTCGAAGCTTCAAAATAACTTTCACCTATTTTTTCATAACCACTGTTAACTGAATTAAAAGCAATCCCCATAAAGCGCACTGCATAAGCAAAAATCAACATAACTAAAGTACTGCTTAAAATAATATTCGTTCCTATGCCAAATCCTGTCTGAAGAAAAATTAAAAGCTCATCAAGCTTCAACATAAAAAGTAAAATTCCTACAGCAATTACAGCACCGGGAATTGAATAACCCAGAATTGTAATCCTTGCTAAAATATTGGATATAAAATTAGAACTCATGCGAGCTGTTGTTGCAATTATAATCGCTCCGATCAGAATTAAAACTGCTGCACCACTACCAGTTAAAATTGAAGTAAAGGCAAAATTAAAAGTTTCAATCAATTCTCCACCTCTGCTTAAAAAGCTCCAGTATAAAAGCTGAGCAGTTGGAAGTAAAAAACCAAAAAAGAAAATCCCATAAGTAAAAAATTGAGCCATTATTTTTTTGCTGCCTTCCAGTTTTCTTCTGCTTAAAGGTCTAATATTTGAAGTGGAATAGCTGTATTTTCTGCCTCCCCGCAGCAGCTTTTCTAAAAAGAGAAGAACAAAAATCACCAGCATCGCCATTACTGCCAGTCTGACAGAAGTTGGTAGATCTCCCATTCCAAACCAGCTTTTGAAAATTGCTGTGGTAAAAGTGCTGATACCAAAATATTTAACAACACCATAATCATTTAAAACCTCCATCATCACCAGACTGCTGCCGGCAACTACTGCTCCTCTAGAAAGAGGTAGAATGATTTTAAAAAAGATAGTGCTGTCTCTTTTGCCTAAAAGCCTTGAACTTTCCAGTAAAGAAGCTGATTGTTTTGCCAGAAAGGCTTTAGTCATTAAAAAAACATAAGGAAAAAGAAAAATTGTATAGATAAAGATAGCACCTTTTAAGTTCATAAAATCAAAATATTTTTGATTTAAATTAATCTGAAAGTTATTGCGCAAAAATGTCTGTAGAGGTCCAGTGTAGCTAAACATTCCCTGGTAAACATAGGCGCCAATATAAGGTGGAATGGCTAGAGGTAAAATTAACCCCCAGCTCAAGAAATCCCTACCTGGAAAATCATAAGCAGCTATTAACCAAGCTAAGCCCGCTCCTAAAAATGCTGCAAGTAAACCGGTAGCAAGAACTAATATTAGAGAGTTTTGAAAGTAATTAATCAGTAAATAATCTCTTACATGCTCCCAGTTTTCACCTGCTGCTCCAAATAAATTAACAATAATATTAAGGTTTGGAATCAATAACATGGTTATAATTATCGCTGTCAGCAGAAACCAACCAGGCGAAGCTTTTTTTAACTTTTTTAACAGCTGCATTTTCACACCACCCTTATCAAAAAAATATCTTAATTATATATTTCATACTTAAAATTAAACTTATACTTTAAATTTACTGCCAGCCAACTCTATTAAAAATTCTAACTGCTGTCTGGTTGTGAATCCCTAGCTCAGTTAAGTTAATATTCTGTGGTTCGAAATCTCCCCAGGACTGCAGCAGCTCAGAAGCCTCAACTTTTGGGTTAACTGGATATTCATAATTAGCTGAAGCAAAAAATTCCTGTGCTGAAGCTGAACTCAGATATTCTAAAAGCTTAACAGCATTCTCTTTGTTTGGTGCATTCTTAACAACACCAGCTCCACTTACATTAATATGGGTCCCATTTTCACCATCTGGAAAGTGGATACCTACATTTTTAGCTACCTCAACCTCAGCTGGGTTATCAGAATTAATCATTTTACCTAAATAATAGGTGTTCATAATTGCCAGATCACCTTCACCAGCTGCTACTGCTGTGGCCTGGGCTCGATCATTACCCTGTGGTTTTCTGGCCATATTATCAACAACTCCAGCGGCCCATTCTTCAGCCCAATCTTCTCCATAAATTGCAACTAAAGAAGCTAAGAGAGACTGATTATAAATATTTGCAGATGACCTAACCAAAATTTCATTTTTCCATTTAGCTGAAGTTAAATCTGCATATCCACCCAGTTCAGCGGGATCAACCCGATCTTTGGCATAAACTATAACTCTTCCTCTCATTGTTAATCCATACCAATGATTAGATGTATCTTTTAAATTGTCAGGTACATTTTGAGCAAGCTTTTTGGTACTTACTGACTGTAAAATATCTCTTTCCTTTGCTCTATGTAATCTACCTGCATCTGCAGTGATTAAAAGATCAGCAGGGGAGTTTTTCCCTTCTCTGGCAATTCTTTCGATTAACTGGTCAGAATCACCCTTGAGAACATTAACTTCAATCCCTGTTTCTTCAGTAAAACGGTTCAAAATTTCCTCATCAGTATCATAATGACGATTTGTATATAAATTTACCTCTTCTGCTGCAAGCGCAGCTGTCCCCAGACCAACAACTAAACTAAATAAAATGGTAATTATAATTAATTTTTTCATCTAAATTCCTCCTAGATTTTATTTTATTTGAAAATGATTCTCAACTTCAGACGATTCTAATTATAACTAAACCTATTTGTTTTGTCAAGATTATAATCAAAAAAATATTGGTGTAAGGCTTGATATATCAGTAATTGGTAATCATTACTGATAATGAAATGAGAGCAATCAAATTTAAATCTTATACTTTACATGAACTAATTTATTATCCAAAAATCTTAAGATTGTTATCTTTTTAATCTTTTTCTAATCTTTATTTAAAGTTCTTTTAATAATATATTGATATTCTATAATTGTAGCAAAGAGATAGAAATTTGTTATCCCCTTTTTAAAAGCTGTTGCAGAGGACAGCTTTAAGCATAGATAAAAGTAATAGATACTTTTCTCCTTGTTTTAACCGCCTTTTTCCCGAGGCGGTTTTTTTATTTTATAATCTAAATAATCTTTAATTAATAAGTAATCTCAAAAATTTCTTCAGCATTTTCTATTGCCTCGAGATAATCATTAGAAACTGCTTTTTTATCTAAAGAATATTTATTTAAATCTTGCCAATTCGACTTTTCGTAAATCTCAATTATTTTTATAACCTCGCCTAATTTACCTTCTTTGGAAATTAAAGCATCTTTAAACTTTGATTTCATTGATATCAGAGGAAGAACATCTTTTAAATCTCTATCTAAATATGCATTTATTAGAGAAAACATTCCAAGTATAAATAAATCTTCATCTATATCTAAATGCTGCTTAAGTGATTCAGCAAAATAAGCTCTTGTTAACGATGTAATTAATAAAATATCTGGTTTTTTACTGTTTAAACTTTTAAAAGAATATAGGAGACTCCATTTTTTTAACTTATCCACCCCTAAAAGCACTATTCCCTGTCTAATTGAGTTAATGTCATATCCATACGCAGCTGAATTTACAAGTCTTAAAAGACTATAAGACATAGATAAGTCTTGTTTTATATAATTTTCTATTTGTCTAAAATCTGGATATTCTTTATTTAACTCTTCTAATATATTAACATAACTTTGTTTAAAAGGTTCTACTTTTCTACCAGATATGATATCTGGCTTAGTAAAATAAAAACCTTGGTAATAATCATAATCAAATTTTTTCGCTTCTTTTAGGTGTGAATAATTTTCTATTTTTTCAGCCAAAAATTTTACATCTTTGTTATATTTACTTTTAATTAAATATAGAGTTTCTTTTCTAACTTTTTTAGTCGTGTTCAAAAAATCAATTTTAATAATATCAGCAATTTTAACAAGTTCTATTAGTGATTCTTTGAATTCAAAATCATCTAACACTATTTTAAACCCTTGACTTTTCAATTCTTTACAAATTGATAAAATTTCTTCATCAACTTCAACAGTTTCTAGTATTTCAATATAAATAGAATCACTTGATAATATATCAAATATTTTGTTTTTAATCATTTTTGTATTAAAATTAATAAAAGCTGGCTTGTTTTGAGTTAAATTAGGGAGACCAATTGATTCTAAACTATTCATTATAACTTCTGCAGTAGCCTTCTCGCCATCAAAAATTTCATTATTTTTGGGTGATCTAAACAACAATTCGTAAGCAAATAAATTTTCTTTTTTATCTAATATAGGTTGTCGACCCACCATTATATTTTCCATCTTTAGCATCTCCATTTTTTTGACGATTAAATTAACATAAATAAGTATTTAAACTTACTACCTATTAGATAATATTCTTTGTTAATACTTAGATTCCTTTATGAAATATGTCATTCCTTAAATGTTTTATACATTTTTTCTCAAATTATTTTATAATAAAAATTCTCCATTCTGATATTAATGGCTGAGTAGAGTCCATTAATAAAGAATGGAGAATTGATTAGGAAAATTTATATCAATCCAGTCAGACTGAATTTTATTTTTAAACTTAATTAATTATAATAATAAGTTTTTTATTAAAAATTTTACTTGTCGTGATATTTAATGTCTAAAATGTCTCTTGCCGGTAAAGACCATTGCAATTCCAAGTTTATTGCAGGCTGCTATAACTTGGTCATCACGAATTGAGCCTCCTGGCTGAATAATTGCTTTAACCCCTAGTTCAGCTGCTTTCTCTACAGCATCCGGGAAAGGAAAAAATGCATCTGATGCTACAACTCCACCTTCCTGACGTCCTTCAGCTTTACGTCCAGCAATAATCATTGAATCAACTCTACTCATCTGACCTGCACCAACTCCAACTACCATCTCATCTTTAGCCATTACAATCGCATTTGATTTAACATGTTTTACTACTTTCCAGGAAAATAGTAAATCTTTAATCTGCTCTTTAGTTGGCTCTTTTTCAGTTACTACTTCCAATTCTTCTGCAGTCGTTTGAGCTAAATCTCTATCCTGAACTAAAAGCCCACCTGTTACCTTTTTCATACTGTAACCCGGCTTATTTTTATTAATGGAAAGTTCCCCTGTTTTTAAAATACGCATCTTATCAGAACGCTCTTTTAAAATTTCTAAAGCTTCTGGCTCATAATCAGGTGCAATTACAACTTCTATAAATTTATCCTGATCGGCAATTTCTCTGGCTGTTGCTGCATCAATTGTTCTATTAGCAGCTACAATTGAACCAAAGGCAGATAATGGGTCACCTGCATGTGCATTAATAAAAGCCTGTTTTAAACTATCAGCTGTTGCCATTCCACAGGGATTAGCATGTTTGATTACTGCTGCTGTTGGCTTAGCTTCAAATTCTTTAACTAACTCTAAAGCTCCATCTGTATCATTAATATTATTGTAAGACATTCCCTTACCATGCAGCTGTTCAGCAGTAGAAATTGATGGTTCATTCTGCTCATCTTCTAAGTAGAAAGCTGCTTTTTGATGAGGATTTTCTCCATAGCGGAGATCTTCTCTTTTATCATAACGAGCAAGCATTGTTTCAGGCAGTTCTTTTTTTTCATCAGCCAACACAATTTCGCCTAGATAATTCTGGATTCTCTGATCATATTCAGCAGTGTGATGGAAGGCTTTATAAGCAAGTTTCAACTTTTGAGTTTTAGTTAAACCGCCATCACCCACTTTCATTTCAGCTAAAAGATTATCATAATCAGCTGGATCAACTACTACTGCAACATCGTTGCTATTTTTGGCAGCTGAGCGAATCATTGTTGGACCACCGATATCAATATTTTCTATTGCTTCTTCTAATGTCACATCATCTTTAGCAATTGTTTCAGCAAAAGGATATAAATTACAGACAACAAGGTCAATTGGCTCAATATCCTGAGCTGCGATTTCTTTTAAGTGCTGCTCATCATCTCTAACTGCTAAAATGCCACCGTGAACTGCAGGATGAAGAGTCTTTACTCGTCCATCCATCATTTCCGGAAAATTGGTTACCTGATCAATGTCAATAACGTCAATGTCATTATCTTTTAATATCCGGCCTGTACCACCAGTTGAAATTATTTCTACTCCAAATTCTTTTAAAGCTTTTGCAAACTCCACAATACCTTCCTTGTTTGAAACACTGATTAATGCTCTTTTAATTTTAGACAAAGTTATTTTTCCTCCTTTAGAATTTTAACTTTCCGTCCTTCAATTTCAATTTTATCTTCTGCAATCAATTTCACTGCCTCAGGATAAATTTTATGTTCTTGTTTTAAAATTCTTGCTGCCAGGTCATCTGGGCTGTCATCAGCTTTAACTTCCACCACTGCCTGTTTGATAATTGGGCCAGTATCCATACCCTGATCTACAAAATGAACAGTACAGCCGCTGAATTTAACCCCATAATCAACAGCCTGTTTTTGAGCATCAAGCCCCTTAAAGGCAGGTAAGAGTGAAGGATGAATATTGATAATCTGATTTTTAAACTCTTTCACAAAAACTGGGGATAAAATCCGCATATAACCGGCCAGAACAATAAGTTCCACTCCAGCATTTTTTAAAAGTCCAATTAATTCTTTTTCATAATCTGCTTTTGTTTCAAAATGAGCAGGATCAATAAATACATGCTCTACATTTTCATGCTCTGCTCGCTTTAAAGCGCCAGCTTGCTGACGATCACTAATTAAAAGTTTAACTTCTGCTGATATCTCACCACTTTTTATGTGATCAATAATTGATTGAAAATTCGAGCCTCGACCTGAGGCGAAAACAGCTATTTTTAGCATTTTTACACCTTCTTTATTTTATTTCGAGAGATGTGTCCCCAGCTCCTGCTTTTATTTTGCCAATCAGACAGGCTTTTTCCCCCATTAACTCAAGTTCTTTAAGTATTTGAGTTTTATCATCTTTATTTATAACTAAACACATTCCAATCCCCATATTAAAGGTTCTGTACATTTCCTCTTTTGCAATTTCTCCAGCTTCCTGAATCAGCTCAAAAATATTTTGCGGCTGCCAGCTGTCTTTTTTTATTTCAGCTTTTAAGCCATCCGGCAGAATTCTGGGCAGATTTTCGATTAAGCCTCCACCTGTGATATGAGCAATTCCTTTTAGCTTGAATTTCTCCAGCAGAGCCATTACAGTTTTAACATAAATTTTAGTTGGTCTGAGTAATTCTTCTCCCAGATTCTTTTCCAGATCCTCGATTTCTGCAGTATAGTCAAAACCGGCTTTATCAAAAAGTGCTGCTCGGGCTAGAGTAAAACCATTGCTGTGCAGACCCTCTGATTTAAGACCAATCACTAAATCACCTGCTTTAATATTTTCACCTGTGATAATCTGATCTTGGTCTACAATCCCAACTGCAAAACCTGCCAGATCATATTCTCCCGGCTGATAAAAACCTGCCATCTCGGCAGTTTCTCCACCGATTAAGGCCGCTCCGGCTTCCTTACAGCCAGCTGCAATACCTTTTACAATCTCAGCAGTCTTTTCCGGCTCCAGTTTGCCTGTTGCCAGATAGTCTAGAAAAAATAAGGGTTCTGCCCCCTGTGCTAAAATATCATTAACTGACATTGCTACTAAATCTATCCCAATTGTATTGTGAAGATCAAGTTTAAAGGCCAGTTTAAGTTTTGTGCCAACTCCATCTGTTCCTGATACTAAAACAGGATTTTTGTATTTGCTTAAATCAGGTTTAAAAAGTCCACCAAAGCCTCCCAGTCCAGTCATTACTTCCGGCCCAAAGGTCGACTGTACATCTTTTTTTATTAATTCAACTGCTTGATTGCCAGCATCGATATCAACACCAGCCTTTTTGTAATCTAAACCCACTATTAATCCTCCTCACTTAAATAACGGCTGTCTATCGGATAATCTCCATCAAAACAGGCAGTACAAAAGCCCAATTCAACATCAGTTTTAATTGATTTAAGCATCCCTGCCTGAGATAGATAATGAAGACTATCTGCGCCAATGCTCTCACTAATTTCTTCTACTGTACTACGGCTGGCAATTAGTTCCTGTCTCCGTGAAGTATCAAGTCCAAAATAACATGGATGTTCAACAGGTGGTGAGGAAATCGCCATATGAACTTCTTTGGCTCCGGCTTCTTTGATTCTACCAATAATTTGTTTGCTTGTTGTTCCTCTAACAATTGAATCATCTATTAAAATAACTTTTTTATCCTTTATAATTTCTTTAATTGGAGATAATTTAAGCCTAACTTTTAAATCCCTAATCTCCTGAGTCGGCTGAATAAAGGTACGACCCATGTAACGGTTCCTTAAAATTCCCTGAGCATAGGGAATTCCCGATTCTTCAGCAAATCCTAAAGCTGCTGCAATTCCTGAATCCGGTACCGGCACTACAATATCTGCCTCAATATCCATCTCTCGGGCCAGCTGTTTACCCATTTCTTTACGGGCTAGTAAAACGTTTTGACCTGCTATGTTGCTGTCAGGACGGGCAAAGTAGATATATTCAAACACACAGAGGCTGGTTCCATTTTCACCGGTATAGCGTCTGCTTTTTATTCCATCTTCATCAATTACTACAACCTCACCCGGGGCCACATCACGCACAAATTCAGCCCCAATGATATCAAAGGCACAGCTTTCTGAAGCAACGATATAGCTATTGTCCAGTTTTCCAATTGAAAGTGGTCGAAATCCACGCGGATCACGAATTGCAACCAACTGATCTTTGGTCATTGCCACCAGTGAAAAACCACCTTTAAGCTGATGCAGGCTCTGAATTAAAGCTTCAACAATATCATCTTCAAAAGAGCGGGCCACCAGATGAGCAATTACTTCGGTATCTAAAGTAGAATGAAAAATTGAACCATTACTCTCTAAATTGTTTCTGAGTTCTGCTCCATTAGCCAGATTACCATTATGAGCTAAGGCTAAATCACCTTTCATACTGTTAATTAAAATTGGCTGAGCATTGGCCAGCTTACTGGAACCGCTAGTTGAATAACGGACATGACCAATAGCCATCTCACCTTTTAAATTCCTAATATCTTCTTTTTCAAAGGCACTTTCTACCAGGCCCATACTCTTATGGAGATTAAAATCCCCTTGATGATTGGCACAAATGCCTGCACTTTCCTGGCCTCTATGCTGCAGGGCAATTAACCCAAGATATGTTAATTCTGCTGCACTGCTATCACCATCAGCATTAAAAATACCAAAAACTCCACATTCTTCACTCATTTTATCTTCATTCAGCTCAGACTGAGTTAACTTTAAATCAGCTGAAATCTGCTTAACTTTATTTTTTTGCTTAGAGAAATTACAACTTTCTCTCATCAATTTTCCTCCCTTAATGATAAACCATAATTTAAAATTAAATTTTTTCCTAATCTAACCTCCGCTAAAAATTACTGTCATCCCTAATCCAACTACCGCCAGACTGGAAATAAGCTTCTATTCAGGCTGGAATAAGCTAATCAGGTAGAAATATTATTAAATGAGATCTGTTTTAATAAAATAGAATCCTTATTTATTATTAGCTGATTAGCTTATTTCCAGTCCTGGCCGGTAATCCGCTTATACATTTCATGATAAGCTTCTTCTACATTACCAAGATCTCGACGAAAGCGATCTTTATCCAATTTTTCTTTTGTCTCACTATCCCAGAAACGACAGGTATCAGGAGTAATTTCATCGGCAAGAATAATTTCTCCCGCTGATGTCTTTCCAAATTCAAGTTTAAAATCAACTAAATCTACATTCCGCTCTTTTAAAAATTTAACTAAAATATCATTTATCTTATGACCAAGTGCAATTAATCTTTCTAATTCTTCCCTTCCTGCTAATCCTAAAAGTTCAATATGGGAAACATTAATTAAAGGATCTCCTAAATCATCATCCTTATAGTAAAATTCGATTACCGGCTGCTTTAGTGGTTCTCCCTCTTCCATGCCGATTCTTTTGGCCAAGCTTCCTGCCGCAACATTTCGCATTACAACTTCTAAAGGAATAATTTCTACTTTTTTAACTAGAGAATCACGCTCGTTCAGTTCCTCAATTAAGTGAGTTTTAATCCCCTTTGCTTCTAAAAGTTTAAAAAAGAAATTGCTAATCTTATTATTGATCATACCTTTTTCTGCAATCTGACCTTTTTTCTGACCATCAAAGGCAGTAGCATCATCTTTAAAATGAACAATTACCTGGTCCTCTTTATTTGTACTAAAAATTTGTTTGGCCTTACCTTCATAGAGCATTTCATTTTTTTCCATCTTTTATAAAACCTCCGTTTTTAACTCATATTCAAATTTATGCTGCCAGTTTTTAACTATCTTTTCAGTTTTCTGAGCTGCTATTCCTGTATACTTTTCTGGTTTTAAAATTAATTCTTTCTGTCGCTCAGCAAAACTTTCCCAATAACCCTGCAGTTCCTGACTTTGGTCAACCAGCTCTCTTAAGGAAAGATCTGTCTCCTGAGCTCTTAAGGTTAGCTTTCTTACTGCCTCATGTGCATCTGGATGACCTGATGCTGCTAAAAGAATATATAAAGGCTCAGCTACAATCATCTTTTTATTCTGTTCAAAATTTTTCTTAATATTTTCCTGATCAACTGCCATCTTAGAGCTGACTCTGGTTAAACGGGCTGCTGCTGAAAGCAAAGCTGTTATCAGTTCAGGAATAAAGCGAGAAGAAGCTGAATTTGTAAGATCTCTCTGATGTTCTGATAACTGATCCATATAAATTGTGGTCATCTGGGGCATAAAAGCCTTCCATAAGCTCTTTACATTTTCATAATTAATCGGATTCCGCTTGTGGGGCATGGTTGAAGATCCAACCTGATCTTTGCCAAAATGCTCACCAATTTCTGCAATTTCCGATCGCTGCAGCTGACGCATATCATCAGCAAAGGCTGCCAGCACACTAAAAGTTGAAACTAAAGAGTGGATAAAATCTGTCATCGGCTCAGCCTGCACAATCTGAGTTGAATGCTCACCCGGCTTTAAACCAAGCTCAGCTAAAACTTCTTTTTCAAACTCTTCCGGGTCTTCAAAAAAGATACCGCTGGCATTATAGGCACCAACTGCTCCAGCAAATTTACCAATAAGTTTGGCTGCCTTTGCTTCGATTTCTTCTATTCTTTCTCCCAGGCGGGCAACATATTCAGCAATAGTAAAACCAAAAGTCACTGGTACTGCATGCTGGCCGTGAGTTCTTCCAATCTGAACTCTATCTTTTTCTCTTAAGGCAATCTCTGCCCAGCTTTTATGTAGTTTTTTTAATTTCGGTATGATTAATTCTGAAGCTGCCTTCTGATAGCGAAGTGAATTTGCTGTATCTACAATATCATATGAAGTGGCTGTAAAGTGAATATAGGGGCGGGTTTCTTTACTTACCTTTTTTTGAATACAATTAACTAAGGCTCTAATATTATGTTTGGTTTTTGCTTCCTCATCATAAACCTCTTCAGTAGTTAATTTATCAATCGCTTTTTCAACTTCAGCTGGCGCCTTCTCCGGTGCCATTCCTCTGCTGGCCAGCACCTTAACTAAGGCCAGCTCAACCTCTGCCTGAAACTTAATAGTCGCATTCTCTGAAAGGTATTTCCCAATCTCCTCAAAACTCTTTTTCCGCCTTGAATAACGGTGATCAAGGGGGCTTATATTAGCAAAAATATCTCTAGTCTGCAAATTTTTCGCTCCTCTCAAAGTATTCCTGATATCCTTGTTCTTCCAATTTTTCTGCTGTATCTAGTACTTTTTCTTTCATTTCTCTGCGATATTCTTTCTGTTTTTGATTTAACTCTTCGTCACTGCGTGCTAAAATTTGTACTGCCAACAGGGCTGCATTTTTGGCTCCATTAATCGCAACTGTGGCCACTGGAACTCCAGGCGGCATCTGAACTATAGAATAAAGTGAATCAAGTCCACTTAATTTTGAAGTTTTAACAGGTACTCCAACTACAGGTACAGTTGTTACTGCTGCTACCATTCCTGGTAGATGCGCTGCACCTCCGGCGCCTGCTATTATCACATCTAAACCTTTTTCTTCTGCAGTCTCTGCATAATTATATAATCTATCAGGTGTACGGTGGGCTGAAACAACTGTCAGCTCATATTCCACTTCAAACTTATCTAAAATTTCTGCTGCCTCTTTCATTACCGGCAGATCAGAATCACTGCCCATAATAACTCCTACTTTAGGCTTCATAAAATTTTACCTCCCTAACTTTACTTGCTTAACTTAAATTTTTTTGAAATATATTTTTTCTTATATCTAAGTTTATTTAATCAAATTAGCGTTAAAAGAAAATTAAACTTCTCCTTTTATCTCAATTAATTGACTGGCCTCCAGAGCTCTTTCTACAGCCAGTTTCAGACTATCGGCTGTCACTGTCAGGTGGCCCATTTTACGACCAGGTCTGGCAATAGTCTTCTGATAAATATGAACCTTGACTCCTTCAATCGCAAGTGCCGGCTCCAATCCTATTATCTGAGCTTTACCTTCTTTTCCACTACCTAAGATATTGCGCATTACCGAAGGCCTAACTAAACTGCTATCTCCAAGCGGAAGACCAGTTATCGCTCTAACATGCTGTTCATACTGAGAAGTTACACAGCCTTCAATTGTATAGTGGCCTGAATTATGAGGACGAGGTGCGATTTCGTTAACCAGCAGTTCATCCTCTTCTGTCACAAACATTTCCACACAAAAAATTCCTATCCCCTCAAAAACTTTGAGTACTTCTCTGGCAAGCTCTTCAGCTTCTTTTTTCAGCTCCTCTGAAATTTCAGCTGGCACTTTTGTCTCATATAATATATTGTTTTGGTGCTCATTTTCTCCAACTGGATAAACCTTCATCTTGCCATTGAGGCCCCGAGCTGCAATAATTGATATTTCTTTTTTAAAAGGAATATATCTTTCTACCATCAGCGGAGTTTTTCCTGATCCCAGTTCCTGAAAAGCACTCTCTACTTCCGATTTATTGTCAATTAAGGCATTTCCCTTACCATCATAACCACCTGTACAGCTCTTTAACATCAGAGGATATCCAAAATCATCAGCCGCCTCTTTAATATCATTAGGATTAGAAACTTTTTTGAAATCCGGAACAGCTATCTGATCCTGTTTTAAAACATTTTTTTGATGATATTTATTTTGAATAATCTCCAGACTGCGGCCGGTTGGATATATCTTATAATCCTCAGCCTCTAACTCTTTTAAAACTTCAACATCTATATGTTCAAATTCATAGGTTATTAAATCAGATTTTTGGGCCAGTTTTTTTATTGCATTTTTGTCATCAAAATCAGCCACAAGGTGCTGATCTGCTATACTGTGGGCCGGGCATTTTTTTGTAGGGTCTAAAATGCTAACATAAAAACCCATTTTCTTGGCCTCTAAAATCATCATTTTCCCCAGCTGACCTCCACCAATAATACCAATTTTCTGTTTGGTCTTATCTTTAAATTTCAAATTATAACCTCCCGGTTAAATTTATTTTTTAAGTGCTTTCTGACCAATATCATTTCGAATCTGAAAATCTTCAAAATTTATTTTTTCTACACCACTGTAAGCCTTCTCAATTACTTCGCTAAAACTGTTTCCTAAAGCAGTTACAGCAAGTACCCTACCTCCATCAGTCAGCAATTTATCTCCTTCTAGCCTGGTTCCTGCCTGAAAAACAATTATTTCTTCAGCTGCTTCTGCTTCCTTGATTCCAGTAATTTCTTTTCCTTTTTCATATTCTACTGGATAACCTCCAGACGCCATTACCACGCAAAGAGCTTTCTGATTTTTCCACTTAATTTTAAGCTGATCTAATTTTTCATCAACCACAGCTTCCATAATATCTATCAGATCTGTTTCTAAAAGCGGGAGTACAACCTGTGCTTCCGGGTCACCAAAACGAACATTATATTCTAAAACCTTTGCTTTTTGATCTTTAATCATCAGCCCAAAATAAATAATCCCTTTAAAATCAAGGCCTTCACTCTGCAGTGCCTTAAGTGTTGGTTCCATGATTTCAGTTTTAAAATCTTCTTCGATCTGCTCAGTTACAACCGGGGCTGGTGCATAAGCGCCCATTCCGCCTGTATTTGGACCCTTACCACCATCATAGGCAGCTTTGTGGTCCTGCGAAGCTATCATCGGTACTATTGTTTTTCCATCACAGAAGGCAAGAATTGTAGCTTCTTCTCCTTCTAAAAATTCTTCGATAACAACTTTTTCTCCTGCATCACCAAATTTTTCATCTTTCATGATTGTTTCAACTGCTGCTAATGCTTCCGCCTCTGTCTGAGCCACAATAACTCCTTTACCTGCTGCCAGACCTGAAGCCTTAACAACAATCGGCGCTCCCTTACTTCTGATATACTCTGCTGCGTTTTTGGCGTCTGTAAAGCTCTGATAGGCTGCAGTTGAAATTTTATATTTTTGCATTAACTCTTTGGAAAAAGCTTTTGAACTCTCGAGCCGGGCAGCACTCTGATTTGGGCCAAAAACCTTCAGTCCATGCTCTTCAAAAAGATCAACAATTCCTGCTGCCAGTGGTGCCTCCGGCCCCACTAATGTGATATCAATTTTTTCTTTTAAAGCAAATTCTAATAGTGCTTCCTGATTACTTTCATCAAATTCAAGATTTTCACCATATGCTGCAGTTCCCGGATTACCTGCTGCTATATATAATTCTTCTACTCTGCTGCTCTGAGCTAATTTCCAGGCCAGTGCATTTTCTCTTCCACCACTTCCGATGAGAAGAATGTTCATGCTATCCACTCCCACTTTAATTTATTGGTACCAGGCCCATAAATTTTTTTGAACCAGGAACCTGAACGTAAAAATAAGTAAATTTCTCCAAAAATAAAAATAGCCCAGGTAGGAAGACTCTACATTCAATGAGTAGAACCTCCCCGCCTGGGCTTTTATCCCTTCGGTGTGATATATTAATATCTGTACCGCTCGGACCAGCCAGCAATTAGTGAGATATAATCTAATTAAATCTAAATAAACATAATTATCTCCTGAATACTGCGGAAACCTAGGTACACTTCCCTCATAGTCGAACAATTTACGGTGCTCGGTAGAGACTTGTGGGCCATATTCCCACTATTATATGAGGTACAAATTTAGTTTTTAATTTTACAATTTAATCTTAACAGATGCAAATTTTAAAGTCAAGCATGATTTAGTTGTCTTATTATTCAGAAAGAGACTGGAATAAAACTCCAGCCTCTCTTGGTTCTAAATATATTTTTATGGTTGATAGTTCCCACTCAAAAAACCTTTTTGAATAATCTTGCCTTTCATAGCCTCTAAAAGTTCTTTCTCACCTGCACCCGGTTCCAATTCTATAGCCTGATCAAGAACATAAACAATCAACCGATAAGTGTGCGGTTTTTCAAAAGTGCTGCTTGCTAAAGCAGGACCTCGATAACCAATATCTCCAAAATCATTTTTCCCTTGATAAGCCCCATCTAATTCTGGAACCTTTTTAAGATTCATCGGAATATTTCCCTGAATATTATCTATCACAGCTGGAATATTCCAGATTAACCAGTGCGTAGTTCTTTCAATTTCTGCATCTGCATCATTTAAAACAATAGCTAGAGTGTCAGCATCTTCATCAAGGTTTTCTATTCTTAATGGAGGTGAAATATTTTCGCCAATAGCAGTGTAACGAGAATCCACCTGATTATCATAACTAAAATCAGAAATAATCTTTAAATCTGCTCTTTCTGCACACATAATATCCCTCCTGTTAGGATAGTTAACTAACGACGAACTTTCTACATTACCATTATATGAAATAATCAGAAAACCATCAAATTATAATTTAAAATATTTTTTAAATTTGAAACTATATAATTTAGATCCTATTAAAATATACTTTAAAGCAAAAAAAGCCCCGAGTTTAAAATCTAAACCCGAGACTTATAGTAATTTCATCTAATTTATGCTATTAGCATATTTACAATTAGCTACTGTACTTCTACACTTTCATTTACAATATCTCCATCTTCAATCTTCCAGATACCAATTGCTCCCATGCTATCTCCAACATCATTAAATAATACTGGACCAGAAGCGCCTTCATAGCGGATTTTTTCTCCGGCTGCAATTAACTCTTTAGCCTTATCCCATTCATTAATATTAACCAACATTCCATCTTCAGCCAATACTTCATTAATTGCATCTCTGATAGCTGGACCCTCTGTGCTGCCAGCCTTCTCAATAGCTAAGGCCAAAACAAAGGTAGCATCAAAACTGGTATCAATATATGGCTTAGGAGGAATTTCTCCAAATTCTTCTTCATACAGCTCTGTAAACAATTCCGGACCTTTTCCTCCCGGCATTGAAGTTGGCGCTGTACCTCGCATTCCTTCTAAATACTGTTCAACACCTTCTGTAATTTCCGGAGCCTTTAAGCCGTCAGTAAAGATAAATTGATCAAAATAACCATTTTCTAAAGCCTGTCTGATAATTGTAATTCCTCCATCATCAGTATAAGCAATTAATAATAAAGCATCAGGATTTTCAGAAGCAGCATCCATCAGCTCACTTCTATAGGATACTTTATTAGGTTCAAAAGCAATAGATGCGGTTACTTCTCCACCTCTTTTTTCGAACTGCTCGATTACTGCATCATTTAAACCCTGGCCGTAATCATTATTAACATAGATTATTGCCAGTGACTCATGGTCTAAGTCAGCTGCCAGGTTTCCGGCAACTACTCCCTGCAGACTATCAGATGGTACTGTTCTAAATACATAACCATTATCATCTAAAGTAGTCAGTACCGGAGAGGTCGACGACGGAGAGATCAAAACTGCTTCTCCAGGAACTGTAACACTTTCAGCAACCGGGATTGTAACACCACTTGATAAAGCTCCCACGATTGCATTAATTCCATTTACAGAAACTAGCTTTTGGGCTCCATCTACTCCTGCCTGCGGATTTGTCTGGGTATCAACATTTACTAACTCCAGTTCTCTACCTCCTAAGAGGCCTCCCTGCTCGTTAATTATTTTCTGAGCCAGCAGAGTACCATTCCGGGTAAACTGACCATAAGACGCCAGCCCACCGGTAAGTGGCATTAAAGTTCCAATTTTTACAGTTTCTTGAGCAAAAACAGCACTAACAGTCAAAGACAGGAACAACATCACCAGCATAATAACAAATATTTTCTTTTTAAACATTACTTTTCCTCCTCTTATTCTCGCTACTTTTTCGTATTTAAAATACTCAACTAAGAGTAAAATTATTTAATTCTCAGCTGCTGTTTTTTTACTGCTGTACTTCTTTTCGCCAAATAGACCCTGAGGTCTGCTCAGTAAAATTATTTCCAAAAAGATACCGATTAAAATTACACGGACAGCAGCAGCCTGGGTTGTATAGGCAGCAGGCAGCATTCCTGTTAAAAACTCAGTCCCAGTCCAGATTCCCCAGGTTAAAAAAGCTCCAACAATAGAACCAAAGTTATTAGCACTACCACCAATGATCAGCATTATCCAGACTAAAAATGTAGCCTGCATTGGCCTAAAAGCTTCAGGTGAAATAAAGGAAGTAAAATGAGCATAAAGTGCCCCTCCAACCCCCATCATAAAAGCACCTAAAATAAAGGCCTCCATCCGATACCGAACCACATTTTTCCCTGCAGCTTTAACTACTTCTTCGTCTTCTCTAATTGCTCGTAAAACTCTACCCCAGGGAGAATTGATTCCTTTTTCACTTAAATAATAAAAAATAACAATAACTGTAATCACAATTAATAGAAAAAACAGGTTGTAATTTGAGCCAAAAATACCTGCCAGCGGTTTTGGAATAGCCGAAACACCTCTAACTCCATTAGTTAACCAGGCTTCATTTTTAACTACCAGCCTAATTATTTCAGCAATACCAATTGTTGCAATTCCCAAATAATCTTCCCGCAGTCGAATTGTTGGAATCCCCACCAACAGAGCCAGAACAGAAGCCACTAAACCTGCAGTCAGCAAACCTACAATAAAGGGCATTCCAAAGCCCCCCAGATGGTCCGGAGTAGGTCCTTTGGTCACAATTGCAGAAGTATAAGCTCCAACTGCCCAAAAACCAGCAATTCCTATATTAAAAAGTCCAGCAAAACCACGCTGAATATTTAAAGCAAGAGTCATGATTGCATAAATACCAACAAAGATTAAAAAGAAAACCAGATATGAAAAAACACCAGCAAAAGTCATCTATTTACACCTTCTTTCCCATTAAACCAGAAGGTCTAATTATTAACATTAAAATCATAATTGTAAAAGCTACTGCAGGTTTATAGGCTGCAGAAATAATCAAAGTTGACATTTCCTGAGAAATACCAATTACCAGACCACCAAACATTGCCCCATAGGGACTTCCTATTCCTCCCAGAATAACAGCTGCAAAAAGTGGAAGTAAAAGGTTCCAGCCCATTACAGGTGTCAGGTGAGTATCAAAGGCAAGTAATATCCCAGCAGCTGCTGTCAGCACACCACTCATTGCCCAGGTCCAGATAATTACTCTTTCTGTATTAATACCTGTTATCTGAGCCAGATCAATGTTATCAGCCATCGCCCGCATTGCCTTACCTAATTTAGTCCAGCTTAAAAACAAATGAACTGCAACTACCAGTGATAAAGCTAAAACTAAAATTATAATCTGATTTTCTTTGATCCTCAGTAATCCATCACCTAAGACAATTGGCATTTGAATAGCTTTTTCATAAAATTTATTCTGTGGCCCCCAAAATAAAAGGACAAAATTTCTAATTATTAAGGCAGCTCCAACAGAAGAAATCATTACAATAACAGAGTCTCTTTTCTTTAAGTGTCTGTATAAAATAAGATTTAACAGCACTGCTGTTCCGGCAGTTAAAGCTGCAGCTAAAACAAAAGCCAGCCAAAATGGCAGGCCTAATTGTACCTTAAATAAAAAAGCAAAATAAGCACCAAGTGTCATTAAATCACCATGGGCAAAATGTCCGAATTTCAAAATCCCATAAATTAATGACAATCCAATTGCACCCAGGGCAATAATCGATCCCAGTATTACTCCATTCAAAAAAAGCTGTAAGGCCATAGACTTATCCTCCCAAAAATAGCTGCGCTACTTCTTCATTCTCAAGTAAGCCTCTCCCACTATCCTCATATTTTTTTTCACCTGCTGCCAGTACATAACCTCGATCTGACATAGCAAGTGCTTTTTTAGCATTCTGCTCCACCATCAAAATTGAAACACCAGTTTTATTTATCTCTGCTACCTTCTCTAAAATAAGATCAATATACATTGGGGCCAAACCGGCTGTCGGTTCATCCAAAAGCAAAAGCTTAGGTTCAATTACTAAAGCCCGACCAAAAGCCACCATCTGACGCTGCCCACCACTTAAAGTACCTGCCTTCTTCTTCCTTTTCTCTACTAATGGTGGAAAAAGATTATAAATCAAATCAAATCTATCTTTAAGTTTTTTCTTTGATACATAGGCACCAAGCTCCAAATTTTCTTCCACAGTCAGGGTCGGAAAAATATTATCAGTTTGCGGTACAAAGGATAAACCTTTTTTTATCATCTGATCAGTATTAACCTGACTTAGATTACTATTTAGATAGTTGATTTCCCCGCCCATAATATCAACAAGAGAAAAAATAGATTTTAAAAGAGTAGACTTTCCAGAACCATTTGGACCCACAATTGAAACAATCTCTCCTTCATTAACTTCTAGAGAAATACCGTGGATAATTTCTATCTCACCATAGCCTGCATAGACTTCCTTAATACTTAACAATAAGACCACTCCTTAAGCCGTTTTCTCTCCCAGATAAGCTTCTAACACCTGAGGATTAGTTTTAATTTCAGCAGGTGTTCCTTCAACTAGATGCTTACCATCATTCATTACAATTACTCGATCACAGATATTCATTATCAGATCCATATTGTGTTCAATTAAAAGAATGGTCTTTCCTCTTTCTTTCAATTTTAGAATATTTTCGGCAATTTTATTTAATAAGGTCGGGTTAACACCAGCACCAGGTTCATCAAGTAAAATTAATTCTGGTTCTGCCATCAAGGCCCTACCCAGTTCAAGCAGTTTTTTCTGCCCACCTGATAAGTTAACGGCCATCTCATCTGCAAGATGTTCCATCTCCAAAAATTCAAGAGTTTCATAAGCCTTTGCTGCATTTACCTTTTCTTCGTTTTCTACCTTGGCACCTCTAAACCAGCTGTTCCAGATATTTTCACCACTCTGGCCGGAAGGCACAAGCATCAAATTCTCAAGTACGGTCATTTTCCTTAAAGTTTTAGGAATCTGAAAGGTCCTTGCCAGACCAAGTCGTGCAATCTGATGAGGCGCAAAATTATTTACTTTTTGCTCTGAAAAATATACTTCACCCTGATCCAATTTTAAAGAACCGGCAATTAAATTAAACATCGTTGTTTTCCCAGCTCCATTGGGGCCAATCAAACCTGTGATTGTATTTTTTTCCACCTCAAAAGAACATTCATCAACTGCCCTAAACCCACTAAACTCCTTTACTACACTTTTTACTTTTAACATAAAAGCTCACTCCTTTCTACTCAATTCTTTTTAGCTTCATGTTAAGTTGTATTAATCTTAATCCTTTTTCTGAGAGGTGTCAAGTATTCTATTTACAATGAAGAGCTTAATTCCTGTATACAATAATATTTTTCAGAATTATCCTTGTATACAGGGATAATAATTGTCAAAAGATCACCATATCTTTCTTTTCAAGCATTTTTTATTATTTAAAGCAGAGGACTATAATCATAATTATCAGCTGTTCCTCTAAAATCATTATAAACATCTCTTAAAATTACTATTCCTCTTTTTATTTGCTGATCATCTACCGCTGCAAAACTAAGACGAAAATAATTAGAATACTTTTTATTAATACTAAAAAGATAACCTGGAGAAAATACTACACCTTTTTGAGCGGCTTTTTCATATATTTCTTGAGCATCTCTATTTTCTGGTAATTTGATCCAAAAATAGAGTCCGCCTGTTATTTCAAATGTTATTTTTATCTCCTTCGGCAAGTGTTCTGTTATTTGATTTTTCATAAGTTTATACCTTTTTTGAAATAGATCTCTTTGTAAACTAATATGTTTATCTAATAATCCTTCTCTTAGATAATAATCAAAAGCACGCTGAGTCAGACCTCCACTGGAAATATCAGTAGCATATTTAGCTTCCAGCATCTCAGGCAAAAGTGTTTCAGGCAAAACTATAAAAGCAAGTCGTAAGCCAGGCATAAAGACTTTTGAAAAACTTTTAATATAAATTACCCTTCCCTGCTCATCATATTCCTTCAAATTATTAACTCTTTTCTGGTCATAATAAAGATCAGATAAAATATCATCTTCTATAATGTAAAAATCATATTTAGCTGCTAGTTCTAGCAGTTTAATTTGTTTTTTTCGACTCCAATTAATACCTGTCGGATTTTGAAAATTTTGCATAGTAAAGAAAAACTTTATTTCATTTTTTTTAAGATACGACTCCATTTCTTCCAAATCAGCTCCATCCTGCTCCATCTTGACACTTTTTATATCTGCCTTACGAGAATTGAAGGCCTGCAGGGCACCAAAATAAGTTGGATCTTCAACTATAATTTGATCTTTGTAATCTAAAAGAATTTTACTTATAATATCTATTGCCTGTTGAGCACCTGATACAACTTGAATTTGATTTAAAGAAGAATTGATTCCTCGTTTTGTGAAATATTTTCTGATTGATTTTCGTAAAGGCAAAAAGCCTTGACTTTTTTGATAACTAAAAGCTTCCCCTTGATCACGTTCTAAAACTTGATTAATCGCATATTTAAAATCTTCAACTGGAAATAAATCTGTACTCGGAGCAGCACTAGCAAAATTAATACTTTCTGCAAGTTTTATCTGTCCGTGTTTTAACATATCCTCTCTGTTTTTAGACTGAATTATTTTTCTGTCTGGTGCTACAAAACTACCGCTACCTACTTTTTTATAAATTAATTCTTCATCAGCAAGCATATCATAGGCTCGGACAACTGTAGCCGGATTAACTCCCACAGCCGCTGCCAGTTTTCTAATCGGCGGTAGTTTAGTGTCAACTTCAAGCTCACTTTTTATTTTATCTTTTAACTCTTTATAAAGCTGAAGATAAAGAGCAGAGCTGCTGTCCTCTTTTAAATTAATATTTAACATATTCTCACCCCTAAATTGTGTTGGTACAAAGTTTTTTAAAATTTATTGTATTAATCATTTGACATTTTGTATTACTTTAGTTTATAATTGTATTGTTGTTTGACCAAATACAAGCTTATTTAGGTTTATTGTATCATTACAATTATAATTAATCAATTAGGAGGAACAAATTTTATGTCAGAAAAATATCGTTTAAACAAAAACTTAGCTCAAATGTTAAAAGGTGGAGTCATTATGGATGTTACGACTGCTGAAGAGGCAAAAATAGCTGAAGAAGCTGGTGCAGTAGCAGTTATGGCCTTAGAAAAAGTTCCAGCTGATATTAGAAAAGATGGCGGAATTGCTAGAATGTCAGACCCAGAAATGATTAAAGAAATTGTTAATACTGTTTCTATACCAGTAATGGCTAAAGTTAGAATTGGACATTTTGTAGAAGCACAAATTTTAGAGTCTTTAGAAATAGACTATATCGATGAAAGTGAAGTTTTAACACCTGCTGACGAAGCTTACCATATTGATAAAAGAAAGTTTGAAATACCTTTTGTCTGTGGTGCCACTAATCTTGGTGAAGCTTTGCGTAGAATTGGTGAAGGTGCAGCTATGATAAGAACTAAAGGTGAAGCTGGAACTGGTAATGTAGTTGAAGCAGTTCGCCACATGAGAAAAATTAGTTCACAAATTAATAATTTAACAACTTTAAGTAGCCAAGAGTTAATGACTGCTGCTAAAGAGATGCAGGCTCCTTTTGAACTTGTAGAATACATAGCAAAACATGGTAAACTTCCAGTAGTTAATTTTGCAGCAGGTGGAATTGCGACCCCTGCGGATGCAGCTTTAATGATGCAGCTGGGCTGCGATGGTATTTTTGTTGGTTCTGGAATTTTCCGTTCTGGCAATCCGGCCAAAAGAGCTGAAGCAATTGTCAGAGCAACAACTCACTATCAGAATCCACAAATCATTGCCGAGGTATCAGAAAATTTAGGTAAAGCAATGTCTGGAATCGATATTAATGGCCTTACAGATTCAGAAAAAATGGCTGATCGGGGCTGGTAAAATGGAAACCAAAATAGGTGTTCTTGCTCTCCAAGGGGGAGTGGCTGAACATTTAAATCATCTAAATCAAATTGAAAATGTTCGGGCTGTAGCTGTTAAAAAACCTGAAGAATTAAATAGCTGTTTAGGATTAATTATCCCTGGTGGTGAAAGTACAACAATGAGAAAACTAATTAAAGATTACGATTTCAAAAAAGCAATTAAAGATTTTAATCAACAGCAAAAAGTCATCTGGGGTAGCTGTGCCGGCTTAATTCTGCTGGCAGCTGAAATTGAAGGAGAAAATGAAGAACAACTGGCACTTTTAGATATTAAAGTTAAAAGAAATGCTTTTGGAAGCCAGTTGGATAGTTTTATTGAAAAAGATATAATTCCAAAAGTTTCTACTGATCCTCAAGAACTAGTTTTTATCCGGGCACCGCTGATTACAGAAGTTGCTGAAAATGTAGAAATTCTTTATCAAAAAGAAGATCAAATTGCAGCTGTTGAAAGCGAATATATAATTGCTACTTCATTTCATCCCGAACTTACTGACAGTACAATTTTTCATCAATATTTCATTGAAAAAGTTAAAAGCTTAAGCAATTAGACTATATTTTGCATAAATAAATATAATAATATAACCCCCCTTATGGTCAACAGATAATATAATAAAATCTGTTCCAACCAGAAAGGGGGTTTTTTATTAATTGACTTAAGTAGAACAATTATTATATAATTTTTATAATACGAATGGAGGTAAAATATGAAAATAACTGAAATGATAGATAAAAATTTAATTGATCTTGATTTAAATATCGATAACAAAACTGATGCTTTAAGCAAAATTGTTCACCTATTAAAAAAAGAAGATAAAATTAAATCAGAAGATAAATTTTTAGCAAAAATTATTGAACGGGAAAGAGAAGGAAGTACTGGTTTTGGAAGAGGAATTGCAGTTCCTCATGGTAAAAGTGAAACAGTAAATGAATTATCTTTAGCCATTGTTAGATTAAATAAAGGTATTGAATATCACAGCATGGATGGTAGAAAAGTTAATTTAATATTCATGGTAGCAGATTACCAAGGATATTCGCCTGAATATTTAAAGCTAGTATCTAAACTTGTAAGCTGGTTGAGAGACAATGAATTTAGAGAAGATCTACTTTCTGCAGAAAATAAATCTGAATTCTTTGAACTTTTTCGAAAAAAAGAAGAAAGTTTATAAAAAATTATTTAAATTACTTTCAACAAACTCTTTGACCCATTCAGATCGAAGTTCCCAAATTGCTGCCCCTTTTTTCTCAGAATTAAAACCATCATTTTTGCCTTCGAAAAGCTTTTTCCAGCTTTTTTTAATTTTATTTTTTAAAACTGGATAATGTGGTGAAAGAATAATCTCTGAATCATCATTAATCCCATACTTTTCCAAAGTTTCTTTATGTTTTTTTAAATCTTCCTGGTCATCAGCAATGTAACTAAGATTTAAGATTTTATTCCACTTCTTTTTATCAAAAAAAACAACTTTATTTTGCGGAACTTTCAGTTTGATCAAAACTCCCTTACCGCCACTTAAGGCAGTCTGGGGATCAGCTGCAGCCCAAAATGGATATTCAGCATCTTTAGGTTTTTCAACTATTTTTTTAGCTTCTTTAACAAAAAAATTATATGCCGTTAAGAATATTTTAGCTTCTGAACCATATTTTTGTTCAATATAACTTTTTTTTACTGTCAACCGCTGCTGCTTAACAAGTAAATCTTTGACTTTTTTACTCTGCTGAGTCCAAATCTCAATTTTTGTACTCATAATCAACCACCCACTCCTCTTTCAGTTCCCAACTTACTGCAACTTTCTGATCTGAAAGCTCAATCTCTGGGTCAAATAGTCTTTTCCAACTTGAAGTCATTTCTCTTTTCAACCTTGGATAAAAATCCTGAAGATAAATATCAGATTCAACATTAATATTATACTTTTCAAGTTTTTGCTTAAATCTTTTTCTGTCCTCTCTATTTTTTGGTAGATAGAGATAATTAACAATATAATCCCATTTCATCATATCAAAGATCATTATTTGATCTCTTGGGATCTCAAGTTCAAAAAAGACCATTCCCTCAGCTTCGGGAAGTTTAAGTTCTTCCTCTACGCTAAGCCAAATAGGATATTTCAATTCTTCTGAAATTTCCATTCTTTTAGCGGCTTCATTTCTCAGCCATCTATAGACATCAAGATAAATATCGGCACAATCATCAAGTTTTTTTCTGATATATCTTTCCTTGACTCGATAAACTCCTTTTTCTTTAAGTGTTTTTAGTACATTTTTATGTTGTCTGGTCCAAACTTTAACTTTAGAATCACTATTATTATGAAGAACTTTATCCATAATTTGACCCTCCTCGGTGCAAGCCCACGAGGTTTGCGAGCAGACTTTCACTCTATCACCCCGAGTCCATTTTTGGATAATCTTAATTATATAGTACTCTTTTATCTCCATTCTTTTTAACTAATCTGTCCTTTTCAAATTTCTTTAGTAGTGCCAGGGCATATTTTCTGCTGCTTTCAATTAAATCTCTAAATTCTCCAAGTTCAATCTCATAATTTTTATTTAAATAGTCTTCTAATAATTTTCGGGATCTTTCTACAGCATCCTTATGAATAAGTATTTCATTGTTTAATCTGATTATAGTCTGCTCAGAAATCAAATAATTAATTATTGAATTAAATTTTTTTTCTTCCTGCTTAGCTATCTTTAATTTATCTTTAAGTTCTGATAAAGCTGGCGGATAATATAAATCATTTAGGAATTCATCAATAATTTTATTTTTTATTTCTTTTTCTTTTTCAGTAAAAGAAATTGTAAAATCAAAAAGAGCTACAGCATTTTCTTTCTCTTTGATTAAATTTTTGTCTGTTAAAATTTTAATTATTGTATTAAATTCCTGATTGTCAAAATTAAATTTAATTTTTGATCTTAATTCTTCTTTACTAATCCCTGTTTCCAGGTGATTATTCTGATGATAAGAAGCTATACAGTCAATTATTTGTTCTTTTACTTCTTTAAATTTATCTATATGAATCCACAAACTATTATTACCCTTTTTTAAACGAAGGATTTTTTTATCTTCTTTTAGATCTTGCAAAATATTAATTAATTCATCTTCCTGCAGTGATGATTTTTTAAGTAAATATTTTATAGAAGCAGATTCAAATTTTTTAGAATTAATAAATATTTCTATTCTTTTTTTCCAATCACCATTTTCTATTTTTTTAAGCAGCTCAATTACCTGATTCTCATTTCTTTTTCTTGGAGGTGGATCAACAATTATAACTTTCCCGCCACCTATTAAATTCATTGGAGAATATCGCCTAATAACAAATTTCTCACCTAAATAAGCCGCAATCTCTTCTTCTAAGCTAAACTGCACATAAGCTTCTTCCCCAGGAAAAAGCTCTTTTTTATCATAAAGATAAACCCTACCAATAATTTCTTTAGATCCGATATGAAATCTAATTTGATCACCATTTTTTAAAACAAAGCTTAAATCTTTTAACATCTTTAAATTTGCCTCAAAATATTTTGTTTTAAATAGAGAATCAACTTTGGCCAGAACATCACCTCTCTGCAGCTCGTCTTTATCAATACCCGAAAGATTAATACCTACTCTCTGACCAGGATATACTTTCTGAACCTGATTGTTATGAACCTGTAAACTTCTAACCCGTAATTTTTTAGACTCTGGATAAAGCTCAAGTTCGTCCTCAACCTCGATGACTCCTCGAAAAAGAGTTCCGGTTACTATTGTTCCAAATCCCTTAAGAGTAAAAACTCTATCAATTGGAAAGTAGGTATTACTTTCAGTTTCTTTACCACTAATTTTATCAACTATATTGTTAATTTCAGTCTTTAAATCAGCTATTCCTTTTTTTTCTACTGCAGAAACAGGAATAATTGCTGCATCTTCTAAAAATGAACCTGCTAGTTTTTCACGTGTATCTTCGATAACAAGTTTTTTCCATTCCTCATCTACCTTATCAGTTTTAGTTAAAGCCACAACACCATGTTTTACATCAAGCAAATCAAGAATTGCAAGATGTTCTTTAGATTGAGGCATCATACCTTCATCTGCAGCAACAACTAAAAGTGCCAAATCAACACCAGCCGCTCCCGCCAGCATATTTTTTATAAATTTTTCATGTCCTGGTACATCAATAATACCTACCTGATTCTGATTTGAAAGTTCAAAAGAAGTAAAACCAAGCTCAATTGAAATTCCACGTTCTTTTTCCTGTTTTAATCGATCTGTATCTGCACCGGTAAGGGCCTTAATTAAAGTTGTTTTCCCATGGTCAATGTGACCTGCTGTGCCAATAATAATATTTTTTTCGCTCATCAAAGTTCCTCCCTCAGCACCTGATTGATCTCTCCAGCTAATAGTTCGATTTCACTTTCCTGTACAGTTTTAAGATCAATTATTAATTTCTGATTTTTAATTCTACTAAAAATAGGCATCTCAGTCTGTCTCAATTTATAAGCCATTTTTTCTGAAGAAATTAATTTCGATTCAATTGTCAAAACATAAGTTTTTATTTCAGTTAGAGGATAACTACCCCCACCTATTCGAGCTGTATCTTTTTCAATTTCAAGAATAAACTTATCATTTTTATCTATGTAAGAAAGAAGTTTTTCAGCCCTCTTTTTAACTTTTAGATCTGTTTCTGTCAGCATTTTAAGAGTTGGTATTTTATCTACAGCTTCATCAAAGTTACGATAAAGTTTAAGCGTAGCTTCCAGTGCTGCTAGAGTAAACTTATCAACTCTCAAAGCTCTTAATAAAGGATGGTATTCTAATTTTTCAATATATTTTTTCTTGCCGACAATTATTCCAGCCTGAGGTCCACCAAGCAATTTATCTCCACTAAAGGTTACTAAATCAATACCTGCATCTATACTTTCTTTAACTGTAGGTTCATACGGAAGCCCATAAGACTGTAGATCGAAAATTATACCACTGCCTAAATCTTCTATAACTGGAATATCTCTTTGATGAGCATCATTAACCAGCTCTTCTGCATCAACAGTCGCTGTAAAGCCTTTAATTCTATAATTGCTGGTATGAACTTTTAAAAAAGCTCCTGTTTCTTCAGTAACTGCATTCAAATAATCTTTTAGATAAACTTTATTGGTTGAACCAACTTCTACTAATTTTGCTCCACTTTGTTCCATAACCTCTGGAACTCTAAATGAACCTCCAATTTCAACAAGTTCGCCGCGAGAAATTACAACCTCTTTATCTTCAGCTATTGCAGCTAAAACTAATGTAACTGCTGCTGCGTTATTATTTACTACCAGAGCAGCTTCGGCTCCAGTTAGTTTTTTAATTATATTTTGAACTGAAGAATAGCGGTCACCCCGTTCACCACTATCTTTATCAATTTCTAAAGTTGAATAATGTTTGGCCACATTATTAACAGCTTCTGCCGCACTGTCAGCAAGCAGTGATCGACCAAGATTGGTATGTATAACAACACCTGTAGCATTGATAGCCGATGACATTTCAGGCTGGTAGATATTTTTTAAATAATTATTTACCGAATCTAAAATATTATCTGTTTTTAATAAATCCTGGTCAAAATTAGTCTGCGAAAAATCATCAGCTAAAATTTTACTCCGCAATTTATCAGTTACATATCTTATTCCTTCTAATAAATCATTTCTAGAATATTCATTCTTTATTTTTTCTGATTTTTTTTCAGCTAATATATCATTTACAGCAGGTATTGACTTTAATAGTTCTTGTTTCCCCATGGATTCTTCCCCCTAAGATTAATAGCCTTATCACTTAAAAATGATTAAAAAAAATACACCTACCAAGATTATATAATCTAAATAGATGCCTAAAAATTTAAATATTTATATGGCGGGAATGTGTGGGAATCGAACCCACCGCAGACAGGTCCGCCTGCCTGCCGCTGGATTTGAAGTCCAGGATGTTCACCTTGAACATAAACACTCCCATATATCTTATGATCAATATAATTATAGCATTATGTTATTTATTTTACAAGCTTTATTTTGTAAAATTAAGGCTGCTATTTTCTTTAACTGTAACAATCATCGCTGAAATAATTACTATCATAATTCCAATTGTTTTTTTATAAGTAATAGTTGAATTCAATAAAAAATATGAAGCAACAAGAGTTATTATCGGCATTGTATTCATATACAATGAAGGTAAAGCAACTCCCAAATTTTTTATGCTCAAATTATACAGTAAATAGCCCAAAGCTGTTGCAATTAGACTTACAAATATTATATTTGAAATTATTAAAATAAAATCGTTAGAATTTAAAACAACTATTAAATCACTCATATCTTTAAAAGCAAAAACAGCCGTTATTAAGGAACCAAAAATACACTGATAAGCCAAAACTAAAATGCCATTATATTTTTCTAACAAATATTCTACTTTTATAGTATAGATTATCCAAGAGATCACTCCTAAAAGCATCAATAGAAAACCTTTAGCAGTAGCAAAAATATTAATAACCCCTTTTACATCTATAACTAAACAAACTCCAAAAATTGAAAGTAAAAATAAAAATACAGTTATTTTTTTAGCTTTTGTTTTATTAATAATACAATCAAATAATAAGGTTAAAATAGGAATTATTGAACAAATTAAAGAAGCTAAAGCTGGAGAAATATACTGCAGAGAGCTGGTAAAAAAATAATAATAAAGACTCATGCCAAATAAAGCAGAAATAAACAACTTTAATAAATCTGGTTTATTATTAACAAGAACATTCTTCTTTTTAATGATGAGAAATAAAAATAGAAATATTCCAGCTAAGCCAAATCTCAAAAAGACAATTAACATTGTAGGCAGAAACTTAGTTAATATTTTCATAGAAATAAAGTTTAAGGCAAATATTGAAGTCCCCATAAAAGCACATAGATTCCAAATAAACATTTTTATCACACTTCTAATTATAGTTTGAATTGATCTACAATGGCTGATAAATATTATTAAGAGCCTATCCCATCATTTTGGGGAATAGGCTCTTTTATATTCAGTTTTATTAATAATTATTAATAAAACTTAGCAAAATCACTTTTTAAGAATGATTTACTCAATAAAACCTGCCTTTTTTAGCTCTGCTCTTGCTTTTTCTTCATCTGCTTCAGCAATTAAGATTACTGGTCCTGTACATCCCATTCCTGTTTCTGCATATATATCTTTTTTCCAGAGACTTTCTTTGGCAGCCTCTATTTCTAGAATATCAATACCTGATATCTCTTCATCAGTTACTTTTTTGCTTGGTTCTTTTACTGCTTCAGCTTCTGCCGCTGAACTGCTGCTCTTAAGTTCAGATATTATATCTTTTAAACCAGCATTATTAGCTGCTTTAAGCTCAGCTTTAGTAATCTCTAATAAATTACCCTTACTTACTTCTGCCATAAATTTAATCGCATTAGCAATTACTGGGGCTCCAGAAGCACGTGAGATAATTCCGATTAATTTATCAAAATTGTCTCCAACTCCAGGACCATAACCATAACCAACTGCTTCGTACTGTCCACCTGTATTAAAGGCAGAAAATACTTTCATCAGCATATTCCCGGTTAGAGTATCGGTTACCATTACATCGGGTACTCCTAAAAGCAGATCATTTCCTCTCATCACAGAACCACCATCTGCTCTTACAGAAGTTGCAAATTCAAACTCATAACCATTTTCTTTTAACTTCTGCAGATTTTTTTCTACAAGTCTTGCTCCTTCTACATTTAAAATCCCTACTGTTGGTTTTTCAATCCCTAAAGATTTTGCAGCTGCTATCCCATAAATAGTATTTTTAAGCATTGAGGGAACTCGATTTGTATCAGTAGTTCCTGTAGTAGTAGCAATCAACATCTCTTTTCCCTGACCAGGAGTTACAACTCTACCTACTGTTGATACACCTAAAGGAAAACTATAATGCAAGGTAACTGCAGCATCCAGCTCATTATTATCTAATTTTTGATCCATTATAGAATGTGCATCTGCCAGACAGCTGCATTTTTCTTCCTCACAGCCAATTAAGTCTACCTCTAAATCATTATAATTATTTTCAGCGATTTCTGCAGCCTTTTTTAGTTCATCAACTCCATGTTCACTATCAAGTAAAGTCAGGCCAATTTTCTTTTTATCACCAAACTCACCTGATTCAATAGCTGCTGCAACCTCATTAAACACTCCGGCAACTCTTTTCTTTACATTTTCTGTCATTTTATCCACCTCACTCGGTTTCGCCGAGAAGATTATCTGCCATCTGGCGCATAGCACCGGCGATCATATTTTTGATTTCTTTATCACTTACACTGTTTTCTTCCTTTTTTGCTCCCGAATTCTTTTCAATTACAAAAGAAACTCCATCAAACTGGTTAGTCATTCTACCTAAGAAAAGACTTCCTTTACCAATAATCATTGCTTTTTCAATCTGGCCAGCCTTCATCATTTTGGCTGCTGGTCCAACGAATGGAACTCCTGAGGGGATATGGCCCTGAGTTGGCGCAAATCCTGGCATTCCGTGTTCTTTAACAAAGCTCATCAGTTCTTTTCTTTCTAAATCACCGCGTTTAACTCCTAAAGCAGCAATCATTTTGTAATTAGATTCTGGAACATCTCCTGCACCAGCAGGTTTTGTAACTTCTGGATTCTGCATTTCTACAGAATATTTATCGATATCTTTAATATTTAAATCATTTTCATCTAAAGGATCAGTTACCAAAGAACTAATTACGGCCTGTGGTGAAGATCCTGTTCCAACTTTATGACGACCGATAATATCAGTTCTAATAACTGGACTGGCTCCATCATTTTTAGAGATTAAGATTGCAAATCCACCTAGAGTATCTTCTAAAACAGGCATCTCTTTTTTGATGTGATCTTTACCGTTCATCCCTAGTTTTGCTACAGATCCACCGGCTGCAACTACAACATTATCATAAATTCCTGACTGAACTAAAGCAGCCGCATTAACAACAGCATGAGCAGGTGCTGCACAGAAACTTCTAACATCTGAACCATTAGCATTTTCACAGCCTGCCATTTCTGCTATAGCTTTAGCAAAGTTGCCTCCACCACGCTGATTAATATCTCCACATGCCTCTTCAGAACATTCAAGTACATAATCAACATCATTTAAGTCAATATCGTTTTTTGCAGCTAGATTTTTCACTGATAAAACTGCAGATGCTTTAGCGACTAAGTTCTCTAAAATAGTATGTGCATTAAGGTTGACATCACTTTCATGAGCTCTTTTTACACAGCCAACCAATTTATTATCTAAATAAAGTGGTTCTGCATGATTTTCTAATAGAGCTTCTAACTCAGAGACATCTTCGCCTTCACCCAGTTCAATCTCCATTTCTTTTAAAATAGGGTGTTCTGCAAGCTTAGGCTCAATCTCTGCAATAAAGTCTGTGCTTAACTTTACTAAATCAAAAACGTCAACATGTTTGATTAAAGCATAAAACTCATCTTCGGGCATTATTTCACCAAAATCGCCATACCTGCCGCTTTCAACAAAGTTTTCTTTTTCATACCAGGGTGTTTCAATATCTTTTAGCTCATCAGGTAAAATATTACCTATATAAGCCTGATTAGGCGCATAAGAAACCACTTCTGCAAAAGTTCTTAGATAGTCATCCAACTTCTTTAAATACTCATCATCAGGATTTTTAGCTCTGGTTGTTGTCTGGGTAGAGCCGCCCTCCTTTAAGATGTTTGGTGTATGTACTAAAACATAACCTGAACCTTTAATTACTGGAAAATCCATTTTCCCACCTCCACAAAATTTAGAAATACTCTTTAAAATATATTCTTTAATTCTTTTTCAGTTGGCGCAACTAGCTTTTCAGCAACTTTACCATCTTCAAGTTTTAATATTGTTGGTATTTCTTCAATATCATATCGACCAGAAATAAGTCTATTTTTATAAGTATCAATCTTTAAGAACTTATAGCCCTTGTCTTCAAGTTCCATATTTTCTAATTGACTCACCAGATCCATGCTTTCTTGATCGGTAACACTCCAGAAAGCTACTAAAGCTGGTTTATCAGCCTCAACAACATGATTCTGCCAGTATTCTTCTTCTTCAATATAGCCCTGAGCCATTACAGCTGCAGTCGCTCCATCACCAGCTGCTGTTATTACCTGACGTACAACTTTATTTCTCACATCACCAACTGCATAAACTCCCGGTTGGTTTGTTTCCATCTGTTTTGTTGTTTCAACATAACCATGCTCTGTTAAATCAACAACACCTTCTAAAAAGTCAGTGCTGGGAACTCTTCCTACAAAAAAGAAGACGCCTGAACAGTCAAGCTCAGATTTTTCACCATTTTTAATATTTTTAACAACAGCCTTTTCTACCAGTCCATCCCCCTTGATTTCTTCTAGAACAGAATTCCAGACAAAATCAATTTTTTCATTTTCCATTGCTTTTTCCTGCAGAATCTTTTCAGCATCCATTACACCTTCATCATGAATGACTATCATTGTAATCTTGTTGACAAATTTACTCAGATAAATTGATTCTTCAACAGCTGAGTTTCCATTACCAACTACAACTATATCTAAATCTGTAAAAAGATCTGCATCACAGGTTGCACAGTAAGATACTCCCTTACCTTTAAATTCTTCTTCACCTTTAATTCCTAACTTTCTGGGTTCAGCACCTGTAGCAATTACAACACTTTTTGTTTTGTACTCTTCGCCCTTTTTACATTTTACTACTTTTTCGAAACCATTAACTTCTAGAGATTTAACTTCCCCCCGCTTAAATTCAGTACCAAATTTTTCGGCATGACTGCGGAAGTTTTCCATCAATTCAGAAGCAGTGGTTTCTGGTACTCCAGGATAATTTTCCATATCATGATAAGTACTTGGCTGACCGCCAGTTTTTCTCTTGGCTTCTAAAACTAAGGTGTTTAGTCTGGAACGAGAACCATAAATTGCTGAGGCCATTCCAGCTGGTCCACCACCAAGTACAATCAGATCATATTCTTGACTCATATTTTTCCTCCTATGGATATTTTTATTTATTAGAATTAAAAGATACAGGCATAGAGCTATGCCTGTATCATCTTTATATTATTTAGCTATTCTTCATTAACAGAAAAAACTGTCTGCTCATCAATATCAGTCTGCAGAGCATCTAATGCTTTTTCCACAATATCTCTTCTTAATTTTTTTTCTTCTTTTTTGCCTAAATCAGGATCCCCTAGAGGATATGGAATGGCAATAGCTGGAACAATTCGATTTGCTCCTACTGTCATTGAAATTGGAACTACTGTTGCCACATGAACAACTGGAATACCAGATCTTTCAATTTCTTTCACCATTGTTGCACCGCAACGTGTACAGGTACCTCAAGTAGAAGTTAATATAACTGCCTGAACCCCATCAGCAAGTAAATTTTCCGCGATCTCCTGTGCATATGCTTTTGCATTTGCAACAGATGTACCATTACCTACTGTTGTATAAAATTTATTGTGAAGTTCACCAATTACTCCTTCTTTTTCAAGATCTCTTATAACATCTACAGGAAGAACACGATCGGAATCTTTATTTGCACATACTGGATCATATCCACCATGAGCAGTTTCATAGCTAGCTTCATCAAGATCCATTACACCTTCCAAGCTGTACTCTCCATATTTTGAAGCACTGGAAGATTCAATATGATCTGGATTTCCTTTAGGAACAATACCTCCTGAAGTAACAAGAGCAACCTTGGTCTCAGTCATGTTACTAATTGGATCAACTGGATCTACTCTGTCAAAAACAGGCATTGGATATTCAGTTTCAAATTCTTTCCCATCCAGTTTTTTTACAAGCATTTTAATAGCTCTAGCTGCTCCTCTTTCTTCAGCAAAAATATTTTTTCTGACTCCTCGAGACATATATCCCTCTTCTTCAGGACTGCCTAATTCACCATTTTTTTCAATATAGCTCTTAACAATTTTTATCATGTCAGGAAGTGCAGATCTCATTCCCGCTGCAGAATCAGGAGTTTCAACAAAATATGCATACTGTTTAAACATTTCATAACCAGGATTTTCTGGATAAATACCAGAAACTACATCTATCCCTAATTCAGTTTTAGCAATCTCAGCAACTGTTCCACAGGCTACACCATATCTACCTGCATTAAAGGCAGGTCCTGCGATTAATAAATCCGGTTTTATTTCTTCTAACATTTCTTTTATTTCACTTTTGCTTTCTTCAAGATTTTCATTAAAAAATGTGTCACCACAAATAATTGTATTCACAATTTCTGCATCTTCACCTAAGGAATTATTTAAAGCAGTTCCGGGACCTATAGATCCTTCTTCTATACGTGGTGGAATATCTGCTTTGTCTTCTCCCCCAATCTGTCCAAAAAACTGATTTAAATAATGAACAATTTTAAGTTTATTACTCATGTCTGCCCCCTTTCTTAAGGGTTGTTTATTTTAAATCCTTAAAGTTTATATTTTGAATACTTGTCTCTATAAGTTTTTACTTCTTCTGTAATAGCATCAACATCTATTACCATTTCCATCATACTAATCTGATCTTCGTATACTTCTGCGTCAACTTCACTCTTTATTTCTTCTTCAACTATATGATAACACGCGAGTCCCAACGGAACTCCTGCTAATGGTCCTGCGAAAGTTGGATCTCCATTTGTTACTGTTTCACAAGCTAATCCAGAAGCTTCTGCTTCTGCACCACCTAAGATAACAACGAGATTTTCCGCACCTTCTTTTTCAGCAAGATCTTTTATTCTCTGCTGATTTTCTAAGTCCATAGCTCCTGCGCTTGTTCAGACAAAACACTCAGTTGTCGTAAAAACCACTTCAGCACCAGTTGTCTCAATACATTCTTCAATCGCTGGTCCTGGAATTCCATCTCTATCGCCTAAAATGGCAATTTTTTTCCCTTTAAGCATTATCTTACACCTCCATATTTTTTTAAGAATATTATCATTATTTTAATTTTTTTAATAAGTTTTAGCTGTTAAATTATGAAATCCTAATTCATTTGTTGAACCAGTAATAGCCTGAATCTCAACTGAAATAGAACCATCATCTTCAAGGCTTCCATCAAACCCCCCAGCAATTACATCTGCAAAATTCTGATGCCCAATAACTTTTTCCATTGGAGGCAGAGTTATTACTTCATTTGCATTTCCTGCAGTTACAACAGCATCTGCCGAAGGATCTGCATCTGCAAGTGACTGAGAAGCTCCATCCCGTCCTGCATATTCATCAGTTAAAAGTACAGTTTCAATACCTTTTGCAGCCAGCTTTTTACTGTTCATAATCAAATCTGCATCAGGATTTCCAAAACCTTCTTCAGAAACAACTGCGGCATCTAAACTCAACATTTCTGCTAATTTTGCAGTGAAATTTGATGATCTTTCTTTATCTGCCAGGGTAACATTTTCATTTGTGATAATAACTCCCATAAAATTATATTTTTCTCCATGATACTTATAGAGTTCCTCAATTACAGGATTATTTTGATGTACATAAGTTGCATTTTTATCACAAGCAGATACACAGTTACCACTCAATATCGCACCATCCATTATTTCTGTTGGAGACATTAACGTTGGAATTATTTCTTTTGCATCAACACCATAAACATAGGTATCATGCAGTAAACCCTGACTCTGAAGCATATACACATAGCCTACTTTAGGAAGATCTGGATATTCAGCAGCAGCTTCTAAAAATGGTTTATGTTCATAAGTTTCTAACTCATCAGGTTCAATATCCTTAGCAGCTTTTCCTAAATAACTGGCAGTTTTAAGTCCAACCATTCTTAGAATTTCTTCGTGTTCATGCTGTTTAATATCTTCTTTTACATCACAATCAACAACTAGATTATGAAATTTAGAAAACGGAGTGTACTCTGATCCTGGACCAGTCATATCAATAATACCTTCCTGAAACCCAACAATTTCACCTGTTGTTACAACTGCAGCACCCTTAAGCACATGGGTACGACCTGAGCCAACCATTTCTTCACTGCTGATAAAGCCAGGGAATACGCCACCTGGTCCTTCAACTTTAACTCTTGGCTCAATAACATCTTTTACAGGGATAATTCTTACACTATCACCCGGGTGAACTATATCTAAATTAATATTAGTTATTCTGCTGTCTTCACCTATAATTTCCAAAAGTTCCTCTTGATTAATATAAAGTGTGGAGTCAGAAACTTTAGTTTCAGCAGCAAATTGAATATCTTCAATTTTGATTTTACCTAATTCTAATTGCATTATTTCACCTCCTTTTACTGATTAAATCATTTCATTCAAAGTATTTTCAATATCTTCAATTTCTAAATCTTCACCAGAAAGATGTTCAACTTTCTCGCCGTCTTTATAAAATACTATTGAAGGTAAGCCAAGTACTTTTTGACCAATAGCAAGCCTTCTATTCCCCTTAATATCTAACTTAGCAAATTTAGCACTATCTGAATAATTTTCAGCTAACTCTTTAACATCAGGCATAATTTCTAAACAGCGATCACAGCTTTCACTCCAGAAATCAACAACAACAAGACCCTCACTTTTTGTTACTTCTTTTTCAAAATTATCTTTTGTTAATTCTAACATAATTTACCTCCTTTCTAATTTTAAATTTAATTCTTCAGGGCAGAGTTTATTAATGTCAGATCAATGACCTGATAATCATCTTTTATTTTTTGCGAATATTCCCTCTTTTTATGATTTTTACTGAACTGATTTAATTTTTGAATAGCATTTTCTATAGTATTTAAACTATAAAAATCTAATTTATTTGACGGAGCTAAAATAATACTCCGGTAGGGATTCTGAGCCGGTTTAACACTCCCTGCCAGTGGATGAGATACTAATTTCCAATTTTGATGTACTAAATTCCTACTTTTACTATAAACATCAGAGAGATTATTTACAAAATCAATTTTTAAATCTTGAAATTCTTTTTTTACCCTGGGATTATTGGTAATAATAACTTGATCTTTCATAAACTCCTCCTTTTGGGAACAAAAAAAACAGAGCAGCAATGGAGTAATCAACCCATTACTGCTCTGTCCGTAAACCTGAGAGATTATCTGTATAAAACAGACTGCTCCGTCGGTGTTTTTGAAATAACAAACTTTCCAGAGTTATGTCCAGATACGGTCCTTTTACCTGAGAGTTTCAATTTCTATTTTGAGCAAATAAAAATTTTACTCCTTCGGTGGCATAATATTATGCTCTCTCCTGTATCCTTCAACCATAATATTCTATTTTCATAAAATTATTTTTTTCACAATCAATTGCAACTATTATTATACCGAAAGAAAATTGTTTTGTCAATTTATTTTTCAGAAATTTTTATAATATTAAGTTTTTATTAGTTCCAATTTATTTTAATACCTTTTTCACCTTTTTTAGCTTTTGCAATCACAGCAGCTTCAATATCTTCAGTATAAAGATCAATTAGTAAATCGGCAGCATCCTCTTCCGCCACTGAAATTAAAAGCCCACCTGAAGTCTGGGGATCATACATTAAATCATAAAGTGTCTGATCTCTTTCACCACTTTCAGCTACAAATTCCTGATAATTATCTCTATTCTTATAAGCACCAGCTGGCAGCAGGCCAAATTCACTAAATTCTCTTGCATCTGCAAAAACAGGGATTTCTTCAGCATCAATTTGAATTTCTAAACTGCTGTTTTCAGACATTTCAAGTAAATGTCCAATCAAGCCAAAACCGGTTACATCTGTACAGGCATTGATCTGATAATGATCAAAATAGTTTAAAGCTCTGTTATTTAAAGTTAACATCGACTTTACTGCTGGATTATTTTCAGCATCTTCTATAAAGCCACCTTTAAGTGCAGAAATCATAACACCTGTTCCCAGTGGTTTCGTTAAGAGAATAAGGTCCCCTTCTTTAATGCCAGAGTTACTGAGCAAATCATCTGGGTGAACTATTCCTGTTACAGAAAGCCCATATTTAGGTTCTTCATCTACTACAGTGTGACCACCACATAAATTGGCTCCTGCTTCTTTTACCTTATCAGCACCACCCTGCAGAATACGCGAAAGAATTTCTCCCTCTAAACAGGAAGGAAAACCTACAATATTCATTGCTAAAATGGGCTGACCCCCCATCGCATATACATCACTTAAAGCATTTGCAGCAGCAATCTGACCAAATAAATAAGGGTCGTCTACAACTGGTGTGAAAAAATCAAGAGTCTGAATCAAAGCAATATCATCAGTTAAACTATAAACAGCCGCATCATCTGCTTTATCTAAACCAATCAGTAATTTTTCCGGATCAGCAGGAAAATCAACGTGACGCAGAACCTGCGCCAGAGCCCTAGGGCCCATCTTAGCTGCTCAACCAGAAGTTTTACTGTAATCAGTTAATTTTATTTTTTCCATTTTAACACCAACTTTCTAATTGTAAATCTAATAATTTATCTCAAAAAAATTAAACCTTGTCCAAGCTTAAATTGTAACAACATCTCCGCGGTTCAAATTATCAGCAATTTCAAACATATTACTTATATCTCCTACTCCCACTTCTTCCTGTAGTTCATAATAATCAACACAGGTTCCGCAAAGAAGAATTTCAACTCCCTGCTCTTCAAGTTCTTTTAAATAAAAAATAATATCTTCTTTTGTCGCTAATTTAACTCCAGAATTAAGGAAAATAATTTTTTCAGGTAGGGGGTCTAATTCTTTGATAGTAGAAATAAAACCTTTAATTAAGATTTGCCCCAATTCGCGCTCTCCATCTCCCATAGTATCTGATGGAATTAAATAAATTTTAGCTCCACTAGTTTCTGATTCTGAGTCAGCGTTTTCGCTGTCAGTACTTTTAGTTTTTTTAAACATGACTCTAAATTCAGTTTCAGATTCTTCGACAACTGAAACTTCTGCTCCCATTTTCTTGCCTAATTTAGTTAAGTTGGAAGCAGCAGTCTGATTATCAACAATTATTAGCACTTCTTGATTAGAAGTTATAGCCTTTTTAGCAAGTACAACTGGTTTGGGACAGGCTAAACCTTTAGCATCAATTTCTTTCATTATCAATTCCTCCAATTTTTAAATTAATTACAATCTCAAATTTCACTCTTTATATTCTATCTCTAATTCTTTACATATTTTTTCAGCAGCTACATAGGCCATCTCACCCGTGAAATCAACACATTGTTTAATATGATCTTTAGAGCCAAGCTTGTAATCTTTAGTTAAAACTCTGCAGCAGAGAGAACCATGTTCTTCTCTAAAATAATCATGTAATTCAGCTGACAGCTCCATCGTTTTATTTACTTTATTACTTCCCGCCTGCCTTCTGCCAAAAAAATAACCAAGCATCATCTGAGCTCCAATAACTGCTCCACAACTGCAGCCAGAATTACCCATGCCAACAGGAAACGCAGAAGCCATAGCTATTACATCATCGGGAAGATCAAGATCAAATTCTTCAATAAAAGTTTTAATTATCGATTCCGAACAGTAAAAATCACCGTTTTGATAATAGTTTTCTGCTTTTTCTTTGATACTGCTGAGATCAATTATATCATCTTCAAAATTTTTCTGCATCTCGCTGTAATCTGGGCCAAAAATGATTGATTTTAATTTGTTTATCATCCTAACATCCCTCTATTCTAAGATTATATGACTACTTTATTGATTTTATCAGTGATAAGATTTAATTTCAATTTTGTCTAACTATTTTTAGATCTTAATTTTGTCTAAAAGAATAAATAAAGTGGAGCAAAAAAACTAAAAACATCGTCAGTGTAAGATAGGGCAGGCCTAAAATATTGATCTGGTGATATTTAAATAAAAGATATAAAAGCAAAACATTCCAGAAGAAAGAACTAATATAGCTAAGTAAATTTTTAGTTTGAAGTAATTTATAAACAAGAAATATAAAAGTTAAAACCAATAAAATTTGCAGTAGTTTCAAATTAAAATTACTGAAAAGTGTCTTTTCCAATCTATAACTTCTGGTTACCAAACTGCGGTTTACTCCCTGATAATTAGCAGCCAGCTTAGTTAAAATTAAACTAGCTGCTACGCAAATATATGCTATAAAAAACAATATTCGTTTTATATTAGATTTCATTTTGACTACTCTTTAATAACTGGCTGCTTATTTTCGCTCCATTCAAACCAGCCTCCATCATAGACTGAAACATTATCCCAACCTAAGGCTAAAGCATAAAACCAAACTTCCGAAGCTCTCCAACCGGTTCCACAATAAAAATTATTATGATTTTCTGGCTTTATTTCCTGGTCCAACCATCTGGACTCCATAAAGGTATAACTAACCATTGTATTATCAGGATTGCGGTAGTCACTCATATCATAAGCATTTTTACCACCATAACCATAAATTGCACCTTTAATTCTGCCGGCTTTTGGAATATAATCATAACCTGTTGTTTCACCCCTAAATTCTTCTGGGCTTCTAACATCTATAAAATCTGCATTTTGATTGTTATAAACTTCTTTTGCTTTTTTTAAGTCAATAATATATTCTGGGTTTTCTGCTTTTTTAGCCCCAAACTCTACTGGCTCGACTTCAACTTTTTTTGTTTTTAGTTCATAACCGGCAGCCTTCCAGGCTGTAAGGTTACCATCTAAGATTCTAACATCGTCAACACCAGCATATTTTAAAATTGAAGCAAGACGAGCTGCAGGTGTGGTATCTGCTACACTATAAACAACTACTGTCTGTTCTTTATTTATCCCGTGTTGACCAAGTGCTTTAATAATTTCTCTATCACTTTTTCTATTCCAGATCGGACCTTCTTCGATTGCATCAGTATTGATATGTATACTCCCAGATATATGTCCTTTCAGATATTCAGCTTCATCTCCCCAGGAAGCTTCTAAGACAAAAACCTGATCAGCTTTAATTTTTTCGTTTAACCAACTTGGTGGGACAAGCATTTCAAAATTTTCCATTTTAGCTAAGTCATTATATTCTTTCAGATCAACTTCGATTTGGGAAGAGTTGTAACCTAATTCATTTAATTTATTTACTAATACTTCTGAATTATCTCCGTAAACATAAAGCTCTTTATCTTGAGCTATCTCAAATCTTTTGAGTTCATCCTTAATTGCCTGATTAGTTTCTAAATTTTTGAGCCACTTTGAAGAAAACAAAACAGCTCCAGGAATATGTCCTCCTGCTTTTCCATCAATCGCCCAACCATTATAGGAATATGGAGATCTAGAATCAATTAATATCATATCATCAGATTCAACTATTTCACCAATTTGAGCTTCCGCTAAAATAGTACCTGATATTAAAAACAATGTTAGAAATACACAAGCAAAAACAAATATTGATTTTTTCATTAAAAACAGCTCCCACTTAAATTATTTATTCAGAAATCTTTTTGAAGTTTTCTCCCTTAATTTGGTATATATCCTCATATTCTATTTGATTATCACTACAAACTTTTTTAACTTTTTCTAAATCTTGTCCACTAATTCTTCCTGATAAACCACAGGAAGAACTAATCTGCCTGGGCACTGGAGTTATTTTTAAATTTATTTCACTACTTTTTAACTCTCGTTCAAATGCTAAAGCCAGATGAGTCGAATAAAAAGTAAATAGTATATTATACTCTTTCAAAATTTTTGCTCCTTTATGATAAATTTAATGTCGTAAAACTAAAAATAATTATAAATTAAAAATTTATTTTTCTAGATTTTCAGTATCTTATTTAATCGATGTTCTTCGAGATTAAAGCTGCCCCAATAGCACCAGCAAATTGAGAATCTGAATAACTAAAAACTTCTGTTTGCAGCTTTTTGCTCAGCTGATTTCTAATAACTTCACTTTGGGCCAAACCACCAGTGAAAAGAACATCTTTCTGGAAAGTTATCTTGCTCAGCAAAATGTTAATTCTATTGATAATCGAATCAATAATACCCCCAGCTATTTCGCTTTTGCTAACTCCATCAGCTAAGAGAGAAATTATTTCTGACTCTGCAAAAACAGCACACATACTGCTAATCTCAGCTTTTTTATCATCTTTAACTAAATTATCCAGGTTATCAATTTGTTCTTCTAGAGAATTAATTGTCATCTCCAAAAATTTTCCTGTTCCAGCAGCACATTTATCATTCATCACGAAATCAATAACCTTACCCTCATCATTTAAAGATATTACTTTGCTGTCCTGACCTCCTATATCAATGATCGTTCTAATCTTATTATTAAGATAATAACCACCCTTACCATGACAGGTTATTTCTGTTACTGTTTTATCAGCAAACTGCTGCGAAACCCGACCATAACCAGTGGCTACTACTCCCTCTATATCTTTGGCTTTTAAGTCATTAGCCTCTAATAAATAATTAAGCGTCTGTTCTCCACTTCTTTGAGGATTCCAGCCTGTAGGTAATAGTTTTTTATCTACAATCTGATCTTTAAAAAGAACTCCTTTACAGCCAACTGAACCAATATCAATACCAATATAATACATTTTGTAGCTCCTTTACAGCATTTCTAAAAATGCAGTTAAGCGAGTTCCTAATTGACCCTTATCTGATTCCGAATAATCGGTTTCAATATTGATATAAGGAGTATTAGATTCTTTCAGCTCGTCTTTAATTCTTTTTGTCTCAACATTATAAGTATGGCAGGCCTGCAAAATCATGTCTACAACTCCATCAACCTGGTACTCTTCTACCAATCTGTTTATTAGCTCCACCCTGTTATCATTAGGACTCATACAGGAACAAGGAGTATTTAAATATTTTTCTGCAATTGCATCGATTGGACTTTTGTCCTGATCTACAGTCTCTTCATTAGGTTTTAAGCCAGTACAGTTTTCCAAACAAACTACTGAACCGCCATTATTTTCAATTGCTTCAATAACTTTTAGTGTAGCAGCACCCATTGGGCAGCCAGTAACTAAAATTCTCGGTGCATTTTCGCTGATTCTTTTTTCTCCCTGATTATACTTAGCTAAAACTTTTTCAGTAATTGCTTTTGTCCTCTTATTTGCAATTTCTTTATCAAAGGTATAGTTAGATCTATTTAAAACTTTAAAAATTTCAGTTCCATAAATCGGAGCAGGATTCAATTTTGCCAGTTCATAAAATTCTTTTAAGGTATTTCTTTCCTCATTTTTGATTTTTATTTCTTTTTCTAAACGCTCTTCAGTAATTTCTGTCTCAAATTTTTCTTCTAATCGTTCTTTTAATAAGACTACTTCATTTTTCCAAAAATCAAAATCAGCTTCCCGCTCAGCTGATTGAGGCAGCTGCATAACATGCACAGGTGTCACTTCATCTAAGTATTCGTACATTTTTTTCTTACCATCACAGGTTGTTTCACCAACAATAATATCTGCAAAATGGAAATAGGGGCATTTATCGGTAATTGCAAAGCCATAACTTGATTTGATCAGCGGACATAAATTTCTGGGCAAATCTTTTTCTGCTTCGTCAATAGTATCATTGCTGGTACTGCAGAGGGTTACCGGAACTGCATCAGCAGCCCTTATCACCTCATAAGGTGTGAAAACACAATAGGTACCTACAACATTTTTTCCTTCATTTTCTACCATATTTTTCATTGCAATGGGACCATGTCCTTCTAACTCTCCATCTAAAACATCAAAAATTTCTTCTATACTCTGCATAAATTATTTTCCTCCAATTTTCTAGTTTAGTGTTTTTTGCTTTTCATAAATAAGTCCAAATAATATTTGAATAATTTCTCGAATTTTAATATTTTTAAAAGTAATCTTCCATTTTTTTAAATACCTCAGCCCAGGACCATCTTTCAACTTTTTCTCTAAACTTTGGCCCATTCAAATCATTTCCACTTCTTAGTCTATCAATCTGGCTTTCAATTCCAGTCTTTAAGCGGTTTTCAAAATCAGGCAGTTCGGATTCAACTGGAATATGTGATTTTTTTAATTCAGGAAGTTCTACATATTCGACAGCTCCAGTCTTATTTATCTGATCTCCCAGCCAGCTTTTAACTCCTTCTAGATCAGTAGTTACTACTTGCAAGCCAGAAGCTAAAGCTTCAATTAATACTAGCGGCAGTCCTTCGTAAAAAGAAGGTAAACAAAAAATATCAGATTTCCTAAAAATCTTCCCTAATTGAGCTTGAGAAACAAGGCCCGGCATTTCAATCGAACAGTCGGCTGCCATTGCTAACTCTTTTATACATTCTGCCTCTTCTCCACTACCCCCACCTACAAGTTTAAGTTCTAAATCAAATTCAGAACTAAGGTTGCTGCAGACATAAATTAGCGATTTAAGTCCTTTAGCATAGCTTAGCTTACCGGCATAAACAATCTGTATTGGCTTTACAATCTGACTGTTATCTGAAGGATAAAAGATATCAGAATCATAACCACTGCCAACGACTGTAATCCTATCAGAATTAATATCATAAAGACGACTTATTTTTTGCTTCTGATCGCTATGGAGTGCAAAAATTGTATCAACCTTTTTACAACCTGCAATAACATAATCAGCAAATTTTTCGGCTTGGTTTAACTGTCTTAATCCAGTTCCATGACAGATAGCTTTAATCGGAATCTCAGTCACTAAATCCGAAAGCAAAGAAGTCAAGATCCAAAGATGATGGACTAGAATCACATCTGGCTTAAACTCTTCTACTGCTTTAATTATCTGTTCTTTGAAAGCCGTTTTCCATTTTTTAAGCATCTCAACTGTTAAATTTTTATACTTTTCACTCCGATATGGCATAACATTACTCATTCCAACTACCGGAAAAGGAATTTTGTCTGTCCCAAATTTAACTGGATAAAACTTCTGTTTATCTATAGCTCCAAGATCAACTTCTTCTAAATTAGCCGGAACTCCACTAATAACTGCTTGTTCATATCCATTTTTAGCTGCTATTTTGACTATATTCTGCAAGAAAATACCGCTGCCTGTTTTTTCAGGCCTTTGAGCTAAAATATGAAGTATCTTTTTCATCTTATCTCACCTCAATCTTAGCTGATCTCACGATTTGATCTATCTTTATGATTATATTTAACCGGTTTAACTTTACCATTTTTTACTGCTTTAATTAAATCTTTAGTAGTACTAACCCAGTCAGGAAAAGAAGTAACAAATTTACCTACTCTCTCAATTACATGAGTATCGCTACCACCTAAGCAGGGTAGCTCTAATTCTAAGGCCAAACTGTAAGCTTGAAAGTTATGATCGGGTTTAGTACTGCCATTAAAAGTTTCTATTCCAGCTAAACCAGTTAATTTTCTTATTTCTTCACCAATTCCTCTTCCATTATCTCTAAAAGGATGGGCAGCAATAGCAACCCCTCCAGCTCTATTAACTGAATCAATTAAATCCTGAGCTGGAATCTTCTCTTTAGGTAAGTCATTCAATCCAAAAACAAGAATATCACCTGCTTGAGTCAAAACTTCTGCACCCACTATAATTGGAAAATCTTCTTGAACGGATAACTTAGTTGCTTCAGCTTTAATTTGATTACTCTCATGATCAGTTATACAGATTCCGTCTAAACCTATAGACTTTGCTTTAGCAACTATTTCTTCTAAAGAAACATAACTATCAGAAGAATATCTACTTTCATGCATATGAATATCGATTAGCATTTTTAATCCTCCAACCCTCTAACACATCAAATATTTTTATTATCTTGTTACAATCAGCTTATAGCCATCTTCAATTTCACTTTCTTCAACTTCAGCTCCTGATTTTCTGACAAAACGGCTCACATTTTCTTTTGCAACTTCTTCTCCAACAAGTATCTCTAAATCTTCTTGACTATTTTCTAATGCTTCTTTTGTCATTACAACAGGTTCAGGACAAGAACGTCCACGAGCATCTACCTTTTTCATTATTATTTCCTCCTATTGTGTTATTCTAGATTTTAATTATTAATTTTTCAAATCCAATATATCAGCCAAAATTATAATTAAATTTTAAAATTAGAGTTATAATACTTTATTTAAAAATTCCTTTGTTCTTTCATTTTGAGGATTATTAAATATTATATCTGCTTTATTTTCTTCAATTATTTTTCCTTCATCCATAAAAATAACTCTATCTGCAGCTTCTTTAGCAAAACCCATTTCATGAGTGACAATTAACATCGTCATATTATTTTTTGCTAAAGATTTTATAACATCTAAAACTTCGCCAACAAGTTCAGGATCTAAAGATGAAGTAGGTTCATCAAATAAAATTACTTCTGGATTTACTGCCATTGCTCTTCCAATTCCGATTCGTTGTTTCTGTCCTCCGGATAATTGAGAAGGGTAATTATCTTTTTTATCACTTAAACCTATCTGGGCTAAGATATTTAGACCAATTTTTTCTGCTTTTTGTTTATTTATTTTTTTTACAGTAATCAAAGATTCAGTTATATTTTCTAGAGCTGTTTTGTTTTTAAATAAATTATAAGTTTGAAAAACCATAGAACTATTTCTTCTCAGTGCAGAAATTTCATGTTTATTCACATTTTCAGTGTCTATTTTCATATTTCCAATTTCAATTATCCCACTATCTGGACTTTCTAAATAATTTAAGCATCTTAACAGTGTCGATTTACCTGTACCTGATGGACCTATAACTACTATAACTTCACCTTTTTTGATTTCTAAATCAATTCCCTTTAATACTTCAAGATTATTAAATTTTTTATAGAGTTTTTCAATTTTTATCATATATAACCACCTTAATATGCTTTGCTCATCTTTATTTCAATTTTTTGCTGGATAAAGCTAAATAACTGAACAACAATCCAGTATATTATTATTACATTTGCAAAAGCTTCAAAATATCTGTAAGAAGAAGCACCTTCCATTTTTGCAGTAGCCATAACCTCAGTTACTCCTATTGTAAAAGTTAAGGCGGTTCCTTTTATAATATTAATAAAGCTATTAAAAAGAGTTGGGATTGCAACTCGGGCGGCTTGAGGCATTATTATCCGCCTCATAGCCTGAAAATAACTCATTCCAACAGACAAGGAAGCTTCCATCTGGCCTTTGTCTATAGATGAAATAGCTCCCCTAATCGCTTCAGACATATAAGCTCCTGAATTAAGGCTTAGACCAATTATTGCAATTGTAAAACCATTAACTCTATTAAAAAAAGGTATGATTTGCGGAAGACCAAAATATAGAAAAAACAATTGGGTAATTAAAGGTGTTCCCCTAAAAAATGAGACATATATCTTTGCCAGAGAATACAAACCTTTAAATTTGCAATTGCAGATAAAGGCAATAATTAAAGCTATTATTAAACCAAAGATTAGTGATAATAAAGATATACTTAAGGTTATATTTAATTTTTTAAGCATAAACGGGAATAAATTTATAGCATAATTAATATCAAACATTATTATTTTCAGCCTCACTCATTATTATATATATTATTAAATTTAAAAGGATAATTTGAAATTACGCAGCCTTTTTTGCAGCTTTCTTTTTATTCAAACCAGTAAGCATTAGAGCAATAGCTCCATCTCCTGTTATATTACAGGCAGTTCCAAAACTATCTTGAATAGCAAATATTGTTAAAACTAGACCTACACCTGTCTGATCAAAACCTAATATACCAGTAACCAAACCCAAGGAAGCCATAACAGTCCCTCCCGGAACACCAGGAGCTCCAATTGCAAATATACCGAGTAATAAAGCAAATAAAAACATAGTAGGAAGTGGTGGTACACTTCCATAAAGAACTTTAGAAATTACCATAACAAAAAAGGTCTCTGTTAAAACTGAACCACATAGGTGGATAGTTGCTCCAAGTGGTATCGCAAAATTGGTTATTTCTTTTTCTAATACCTTAGACTTATTAGCAGATTTTAATGACACTGGTAGTGTTGCAGCACTAGACATTGTACCAATAGCAGTTAAATATGCCGGTAAGTAATGTTTTACAACTTCAATTGGATTCTCGCCTGATATCATTCCTGCAATAGAATAAAGTACAGTTAACCAAATATAATGTCCAATTAAAACTAAAATTATCACTGTCAGAAAAACTGGTAAGTGCTCAGTTATCGTTCCTTCATATGCCAGCTCAGCAAATGTTGTTGCAATGAAAAATGGTAAAATTGGAATAATTATTTTTTCTACTAATGATAAAATCATATTCTGAATTTCTTCTAGGATCTCAGGAACTATTTCTGCCTTAGTCCAGGCAGCTGATAATCCAACAAAAAGAGCGAGTACAAGAGCACTCATTACCGGCATAATCGATGGTATATCAAGCTGAAACATAATTTCTGGAAGCTCTTTTAATGCAGTTGTTTCTTCTGCTATCTGTAAATATGGAATTATTATTTTACCTGCCAGAATAGAAAATATTGCAGCCCCAACTGACGACAAATAAGCAATTGAAACAGCCTGTCCTAATAATTTGCTTGCTTTTTCCTTTAGTCTAGTTATTGAAGGTGCTATAAATCCGATAATAACAAGTGGTACAGAATAAAAAATCAGTTGTCCTAAAACATACTTAATAGTAGAAATAATTTGCATTAAATCTTTATTTACAAAAACACCTAAAAGAACACCTGTAAAAACAGCTATTACCAGCCTAAATACCAGGTGATCTGTTAATTTCTTTTTGCTCATATTAAATTACTCCTCCAAAATATCTATTTTAATTAATAATTGATTATTTTGTAGTTGTTTCAATATCGAACCATTTCATTGATAAAGAAGATAATGTTCCATCATCATGCATGGCATTAATGGCTTTATTTATTTCAGTTATTTTATTTTGACTATCACTATTTTTGGTAAATGCATAAGCATTAATTTCAGTTCCAATTGTTGTATTTACCCCCATTAATCTTAAATCCATATTTTCTTGTTCAATTACAGATTTAGATTTAACAGCTGACTGCCAACAAGCATCAAGTCTTCCAGATTCAACTAGTTTTTCTAAAGGAGCACCATCGTAATATTTTTTATTTAATTTAAGTTCTTTTTCTTTATCTAAATTTTCTAAAGTTCTTTGGCCATTTCCACCCAACCAAGCACCAATTTTCTTATTTTTTAAATCTTCCATAGATTGATAAGAACTATCTTTTTTTACTATAAAATCATATTTACTATAAGCATATGGTGTAGTAAAAACATACTTTTTTTCTCTTTCTGGTGTAATAGACATCTGATGGGCAACAGTGTCAACTTTATTTGTATCTAACATTCCCATTAGTCCACTAAATTCAGCAATCTTAAACTCAACCTTATAACCTGTCCTTTTAGATATCTCATTCCAAACATCAATTTCGAAGCCTTGTAATTTACCATTTTTTTGGAAACACCAGGGGTTATAATTACCACCTGTACCTACAACTATTAAATCCTCAGCACCCACCTGTGCTGCCCCAATAAGATTAATTGATAAAAATACTGCTGTTAATAAAACTACCGCTATTACATTTTTATTTTTCATTGTTTTCCTCCTTAGTGTTTTAAAAAATACTTTATACTGCTTTTTTATTAAATTGAATGCTGCTATAGGCAATTATAAATAAAATTACAATCCCACTGATTACAGCTATTCTACCATTAGTAGACACTCCACTACCTGATCCAGCCAATCCAAAATTATGAGAAATAGCTGCTCCCACTAAATAACCAACAAAAGCTACAGCCGAATCAGTATTACCTTCACCTGCTAAAATAGTTTGACGAAGTGGACAGCCACCAAGCATTACTGAACCAAGACCAGTTAAAAACATACCTAAAAGATTCCAGAGCCACTGACTGTGGGCTGCTGGCTGGCCTGCAAAACCTGGATTGAAATTACCAAAAATTAGGTTCACTATAAAAGCAAAAATAAAAATTGAAATAAAACCAGTAATTAAATGAGAATCTTTGATTAAATAAAGATCTCTAATTCCTCCGGCCATACAAATTCTACTTCTCTGAGCCAAAATTCCAATAATTATCCCTGCTGCAAGTGCAATTGCCCAGAATGCATAGCTTGCACCAGGACCCTTCTCACTAAAAATTATAAAAGAAGGTCTTACTATTCTAAAAATCAATAAAACAACTGCAATAATTGGTAGTATATATCCATTTATCTGATTAATTTTATAACTCCTACCTAATGTGAAACCTTTTTTAAGAAGTTGGGAGCCAGCTAAAACCCCTAAAACAAAACCTATAATTCCGGCAATAGCATTCCAATCGCCTCCGGCTAATCTAAGCACCATCCGTAAAGGACACCCTAAAAATACAAGGGCTCCAATCATCACAAACATAGCTATTACAAATCTTGTTATAGGTGAAGAACCACCTTTAACTTTGAATTCACCTGTACTGCGAGCAATCAAAAAAGCTCCTAAAATAAAGCCTATAATTTCTGGTCTTATGTTTTGAACAACTGCCGCTCTATGTAATCCAACTGCACCAGCAATGTCTCTGATAAAACAGGCTACACAAATCCCCATGTTAGCTGGGTTACCAAAGACCACTAGTAAACCTCCTAAAATACCAATAATTCCCCCTGTGAAAATAATACCTTTTTTACTATTCATTTTTACCTCCCCCAAGACATAATCATGATTATTATTTCTTTCACATAAATTATAGCATAAATTATTATCGATATAAAGTAATATTATTATTTTTATAATATTTTCTTATAATTCTTGAAATATAATAGTTATGAGCATATAATAAAAACAGTTGGTGCTGATATTTAAGATTATAATTAGCAATATTTGTAGTAAAATAATCATTAATAAAAAACTGAGGAGGAATAAAAATGGATAAGATTTATCTTGATAATGCAGCAACAAGCAGAGATAAAGCGGCTGTAGTAAAAAAAGCAATCCTGAACTATTATGACAATATTGGCTGTAGTCCAGGGCGCGGAGGCTATGAAGATTCTCTTAAAGCAGGTCGAATAATTATTGAAGCCAGAAACACAATTGCTGATTTTTTTAATGTTGACAATATAAAACAAATAATTTTTACTCACAACATAACTTATGCTCTAAATATTGGAATTAAAGGGATTTTGAAAAAAGGAGATCATGTTATAACCTCAACTATGGAACATAATTCTGTTTTAAGACCATTAAATAGACTTGAAAAGAATGGAATTATAGATGTTGATTACATACAATGTGATCAGAAAGGAAGATTGAATCCAGCGAAAGTTAAAGCAGCTATTAATAAGAAAACTAAACTAATCATTTTAACATATGCTTCAAATGTAAGTGGTACAATAATGCCAGTTCAAGAAGTAGGGGAAATTGCAGCTAAAAATAATGTTTATTTTATGCTTGACACGGCTCAGGCTGCAGGTGTTTATGGTATTGATTTCAAAAAACTTAAAGTAGATTTTTTAGCTTTTACAGGTCACAAAGCCCTAATGGGACCAACAGGAACTGGTGGTTTTGCGATAAGTAAAAAAATGGCTGCAGAAATGGAACCTTTAATTGAAGGGGGAACTGGTAGTAAATCTGATCAGGAAACACAGCCTAATTTTTTGCCAGATAAATTTGAAAGTGGAACCATGAATACCATGGGAATCAGTGGTTTAAAAGCAGGGGTAGAATTCATACAAAAAATAGGAATTGAGAAAATAAGAGAACATGAACACAAATTGGGGAAATTATTTTTAGAAGGCCTAAAGAAAATACCTGAAATAAAGATAATTGGCCCTGCCAATCTTAAAGAACAGGTGCCAACATTTTCTATAACAGCCGGTGATAGAGATTTGGGGCAGTTAAGTTTCGAATTAGATGAAAAATATAATGTTATGACTAGATCTGGACTACATTGTGCACCATTTGCTCACAAAACATTAGGTACTTTCCCGGCAGGAAGCCTTCGTTTCAGCATCGGTTATTTTAATACCATCGAAGAAATAGAATTTGCTTTAAATGCTCTCAAAAATATTCTATAAAATATTCTTAGCAGATTCAATAAAAATATTAATTAAATAGTCATCATGACGATTTTTATTATAGGCTAAATAAAATTTGCGTTCATATTCTACATCTGCAATTTTTATTTCAGCAACTCTTCTACAAATAGCAGCTTTTTTAGCTGCTATTTTTGAAATAAAAGAAATACCAAGCCCAGATTCAACAGCAGAAATAACAGCCTCTGTACTTCCCAGCTGACTTATTACATTAAAATCATCCGTTTTAAGACCTGCTTCTTCAAAAGCAGAAATGGTAGCTTTTCTAGTTCCTGACCCTTCTTCTCTCATTAATAAATTTTGATTTTGAAGTTCAGCTAAAAAAACTTTTTCTTGTTCAATTAAAGCATGGTTTAAAGGTGCTATCAAACTTAAGTGATCACTACAAAGTTCTATTGCGTTAAATTTATTATTTTGAGGTTTAGAACCAACTATTATTAAATCCACCTCACTATTTTCCAATAAATTAATCATCGCTCTACTGTCACCAACTGAAACTTCTGTTTTTAAATCATCAATATTTTTATTTAAAGTTGAAATTATCTCTGGCAGTAAATATACCGAAGGAATAGTACTGGAAGCAATTTTCAGCTTCTTGATCTTCATGTTTTTTTTACTTTCAACTCTCTGCTTTAAGTATCCCCATCTTTTCAAAATCTTTTTACCTTCCTGATAAACAATTTTGCCGGCAGGGCTAAGATTAATCTGACCTTTTTCTTTATGAATCAATTCTGTCTCAAAATATTTTTCAAGAGATTTAATCTGCATACTTACGGCTGGCTGGCTAATCTCAAACTTTTCAGCTGTCAGCGAATAACTTTCTAAATCAACTAAATTAATAAAAGTTTTTATCCTTTCAATTTTCATTTTATCATTCCTTTTTTAAATATATGATTATAATAAATTTAAATTTATCTAATAGTTTTGATCTTAATTATTATTATATCACTAATATCAGATTTTTTAAGCTTTCTAGCCTTAGATTTAAATTTAAATTCCTGCTAAGAACAAACTTACTCTAAATTAAGCTGATAATCCTTTAAGCTTCCTGCCCCCTTGTTTATCCAGGTATATAAGATCAAAGTTGCTTGATCAGAGTCTGATTTTAGTTCATGTACTTTACCGGCTTTATTTAAAATAAATGATCGTTCTGCTAAAATTGCCTGCTTATTATAAATAGTTTTTCCCGTTAAAAAAAGGTAACTTTCCTCAATTTGAGAGTGTCTATGTTTAGGATAATAAAAATCTGGGGCCAATAAAACAAAACCTATTATCATCTCCTCCGAATAAATAGGGCCTTCAGGACCGATAATTTCAGTATACGCATATTTTTCAATCATTTCTTGGGAAGGCGCTTGATAACCATATCTCCAAAAAAGTTTGTCCTTCAATTTCTTTAAGTGGTTTATAATCATTTTATAATCATCAGCTTTATTTTCAAGACTAATCTGAGAAAGATAAGAGACAACTGGCTTTGTTTCGGATTTAATTTCAATAATTTCTAATTGATTCTTTAATTTTTCAAGTTTTCCTACAATAAACTTAAGATGCTTTAAAATAATTGTGTCTTCTTTTGGAAAATTAGATTTAACAAATGATAATTCTTTTGAATATAATAAAGTTAATTCATCTAAAATATTTTTTAACATCTATTTTCATCTCCTTTATTCTTAGATAGCAAATACCTTAAACCATTTTAATAACTGATACCTCTAATAATATCAAACTTTAATCGCTTTCCAAAAATTCCGGCTCAAAAATTAAGACTAGCGCAGGAAGAATTAATAAGGCACCCACTAAACAGGCAGCAATAGAAACTGTTACCAAAAAAGCAAAGAATTTAACCGGTAAAAAGCCAGAAACAAAAAGTATTGAAAACCCTACTATTACAGAAAGAGCATTAAAAGTTATACCCCGGCCTGAGGTTGTCAGGGTTTGAATCACAGCCTCTTTTTTATCTAAGTTTCTTCTTTCCTCTCGATAGCGCCAGAGAAAATGAATTGTATAATCAATTCCAACCCCAATCATAATTGAAGAAAGCATTGCTGTAATCATATCAAGTTTGATATTTAAAAATCCCATTAAAGAAAATAGAGAAACTAAAGCTGTTACCAAGGGAACTGCTGCATAAAAACCAGCTGTAAAAGATTTAAATAGGATCATCACTACAGCTATCACAAGAATTATTGATAGAAAAAGACTAATTATCTGACCCCGAACAACTGCATTAACCAGTTCGGAAAGAAGATCACCAAAACCACCTACTAAAGGAAAAATACCCTCTCCATAATTTTTAGCTTCACTTCGAATTTGTTTTAAAACTTCACTAATTTCTTCAGTACTATTAGTTTCAATTCTGGCAGTCAAGAGAGCATTTTCTTCTTTAAAATCAATCATTTTATCAAGGTCACCTGACATTGAAAATAGCAGTAAATACTGGGATAAAGCAAAATCATCAGCTGGGATCTTTTCAAATTCTGCCTGACCATTATGGAATTCTCTATTAATTGTCCTGATAATTTTGGAAACTGCATTTACTTCTCCTACATTTTCAAATTCCTTAATTTTAAGTTCAAAATCACTAATTTTCTGCATCATTTCAGACTGAGTGATATTGCCCCTGGCAACTACAGAAATAGTATTTGCACCACCAAAGTTTTGATTAACTATCTCGGTTGCTTGAACAATATCAGATTCCTTATCATAAAAGCTGATTGGATTGGTGTCAACATTAAGCATGAAAATTCCAAAAGAAATAACTAGAACAAACAAAGAACTTAGAATTAAAATCATTTTAGCTTTTTTGCCGACCAGTTCTGCTGTTTTAAAAAGAATTGCAGCTATAATTCCTTTTTTTATACTTTCTTTATTGTTTTGAGCCTCAACCCGATAATTCTGCAGTGGTGTTTTAACTTTAAGCAGAGATAAAACTGCCGGAATAAATAACAGACTTGCAAAAAGAGCAAAGGTGATCCCAGCTCCTGCCAAGACTCCCAGCTCTCTGGCTGGAACTATTAAATGAGTAGAAAGTGAGAGCAACCCAACAACCGTTGTAATTCCAGCAATAATTACCGGAGCTCCCAGCTTTAATACTGAATCTTTACTGAGCTGAACTGAATTTTTTTCTCCGACTGCAAGCTCCTGATAAGCAGCTATAATATGGATTCCATAATCATTAGTTACAGCAATTAAAATTACCGGCAAAATAACTGTCAGCAGCTGAAACTTCCAGCCCAGAGTTGGCAGCAAAGACAGAGAAAAAATTATTGACATTACAACAACTATAAAAGGTAAAAATACTCCCCGCAGCTGTTTGAAACAGAGAAAAAGAAAAATCAACATAATAACTAAACCAAATGGCATTAAAAGCCTCATGTCATGCTGCATTATTTCTGCATTTAAGGCTCTAATAATGGGCAGTCCCGTTTTTAAAACCCGTGTTTCTGTTCCATATTTCTCATCTGCCTCTGCTAAAATATTATCAATTTTTCCCATGACCTCTGCATCATCAAAATTATCAGATAGAATAACAGCGATATTAACCGCTTTAAAGTTTTTTGCAAAAACTGATCCCATCACCAACTCACTATTTTTAAGCCTTGCTCTTAAACTTTCTTTTTCAGCCTCATCGGCCGGGATTTTATTAACAGCACTTTCTATCAGCAGTTCATCATTTCTACCCTCAATAATATTTACAGTAAAAGGACTGTTAACCTGATCAACTTCTCCTAATTTAGTTAGTTCATCTGAAATAAACTTAAGTTTTTTCAGCAGCTCAGCTTCCAACACATCTTCTGCCTCAACTGTAAGCATGATCATTTCTGTACCACCAAAGATATTTTCGATTTCTTCCAGTCGGCTTCGAGAAGGCATAGATTCTGGAATCTGACTTTTAATTGCTGTATCAAACTCTATAGCCTGTAAATTATAGAGAGAAAAAAGTGTAATTAAAATAAAAATGATGATTATTGGAAGCGGGTGTTCTACTGCCAGGGATGCTATTTTTTCTATTATTTTTTTCAGCATTCAGATCAGCTCCTGTACTAAAAGTATTTACTTAAAGAAAGATATATAAGTTCTTGATTCAATTGATTTAAACTGCTTTCTCTTTTTTGATTGAGCTTGATTACCGCTCCAGTTTCTAAATCAAGGCCTTCTTTTAAAGAAAATATAAGTTTAGGTCTGACTAGAGACATCCCACTTTTAAGATCAGAAATTAGATTGAGCTCCCAGTTATGAAAATAGGCAAAGGGTTTTTCGACCCGAAAAATTAATAATTTATTTACTGAAGCTTGAGCTGGAGCTAATTCCTGATAATAATACTGTCCCAAAAGATAAAGGTTATTCTCAAATTTATAATCCATGCCGATAATTATTTCATTTGTATTTTCTAATCCATTATTCTGATAGTCACTGTAAACAAATTCAGAAAAAAGACCTATATTTTTACTGCTAAAATCACCTTTAAAATCAAATCCAACTTTATTTACTGCCGGATAAAAATTTCTCTGTCGAGGCTTTGGAAGTACATTTAAACTATTACCGCTAAAAACAGATGCGGCAAGATCATAACCCCGCCAGCGCCTGCGGATCAGCTGAACTGCGGCCTGCAGTTCATCGACTTCTGCATGCTGAGTTAAAACTCCTGTCAGCTGCCAATCAAAAGCTGGATAATAGGAGGCGCTGATTCCATCAACTGACTCTCTGGCTTCAAAGGGGTCCAAGGCATTCCTGTCAACAGGGTTAAAATAATTTAGGGGATTAATATTATAGGAACTCCCCCAGCTGAAACTTTGCCTTCCAAGCCGCCAGTCGATCTTATCTGTATAATAATTTAAATAGGCTTCTTTAAGTTCTAAATCAACTTCCCGCTCCTTTTTATCCTGCTGGTAATAACTCTCAAAAATTAAGGCGCCTTTTATATAATAGTTTAAATCAAAATTTAAATCATGCTGATAATCTAATTCCAAAAAGCTTTGATCCCGCCAGCGCTCAGACTCCAGCTCATAAATTACTGAAGTACTTAATTCTCCACTCAAGGAAGCTGCAGTTAGACTAAGTGTAAATATAAAATTTAATATTAAAGTCAAAACTAAAATAAAAATTATTGTGATTAATATATTATCCGCTTTAAAATTAAGCATTCTCTGCCCTCCTCTAAAATCATCTATCACCATTTTACTGACGCTGCAGATAGCGGGTTGTAAATATATTGGGATCAAGCTCAGGATCAAATTCTACTTCCAGCATTTTCAAAATTGTACTGCTTCCTTTCTGAACATTTTTAACTTCAATTTTTCTGGCCAGGCGGTTACCATCAATTTCATCATAGCTGCTTAAATTAATAACCTTAATTAACTCCTCTTGCTGATTATAATATTCTATTTTTTCTCCTAACCAGAGGTCTTTTCTAACCCACATTTTCCCATAGCTGTAGTCAATATCTGGATCAATAATTTCTAAATACAGCTCTATTATTTCTTCATTTTCTGATATAATTTCTGCCCGATAATTATCACTGAAATTGGATCCACTAAAAATACTGATATCATTGTATGTCAAATCTGAGCCAACAAAACTACCATTCTTCTGGCTGCCTGATATTTTTCTAACTCCACCTAAAGCTGGCAAATATAAATACATATCTTCCTGATCATTTGCCTGATCATCTAATAGCAAAAATGAAGTGCCTTCTATATCTGCTGGCTCAGTAAACTGCATCAGTGAGCGATCAACTTCTCCCTCCTGACGATAGTTGTTAAGCTTTCTGCTTCTCATATCACCAGAGCTGCTGTAGAGTTCCATTTCCATTAGCATCTGATGACTTTTAGCCTGTCTGGAAGCCTCCAGTCTTTTTAAAACCTCTGCTCCATCTAATTCCTGGGCCAGACTGAATGATGTGCTCAAAACAAGTAATGAAATTAAGAAAATCGAGATTTTTTTAAGCATTTTTAAGCTTCCTCCTTTTATTTTTCCCTGATATTCTCCCAGAAAAAACAAATGTGTTTTTGAGTTGCCTCTTTCAGCTCTTCAAAGCTGTCCAGTTCAAAGAGCAGATAACGCATACGGTAATATATCAGAGCACTGACAAATTCATTAGCAGTAAATGCTGGCTCTAAATTGCTTTTTATTTTTCCCTGCTGCTGCAGTTGAGCAAAAAATTTAGTGATTCTTTCTATATTATTTTTCATGCGGCTCTGCAGCCTTTTTTTAACAACCGGATTATTATTCTCGCGAAGCATCATTTTTAATAGTTTAACTTTATTATTATCCTGCATTTCTTCAATAACAATATTGGCAAAATAATTTAAAACTTTAAGCGGATCAGTATCTGCTGCCATAAATTTTTCTTGAAATTTTTCAGACTCCAGATTCAAAGGTGCCAGATAATTAAAAAGTTCTGAAAAAATATCTTCTTTGCCGCTGAAATGATTATAAATTGAGCTGCCTTTAATCCCAACTGCTTTAGCTATCTCCCGCATTGAAGTGCCGTGATATCCTTTGGCTGCGAATAAATCTAAAGACTCATTCAAAATCTTTTCTCTAGTAGAAATCACCAACTCACCTCCAGAATTAAAATATAATTATTTTATATTATGTAACTTCTGCTTAAGTAGAAATACTTTCAGCTGTCTTACAATTTAATTATAACTAACGTTTGTTAGTTTGTCAATAAAAAAAAGTCTCAGCTAAAAATAGAAACTGTCGCTTGCTTAAATTATATCAGCTTATTATTACAGGATTGTAAATTATAAATTAAAAGCCTGTAAATAATTTTCTAATATGTTAACTACTTTTTAGATTATAAAGTAAAAAAGTAATACAATTAAAATATATAATGAATTAAATCTCAAAATACTGGGAGGTAAAAATCATGAGGAGATTCTTTTTTCTGAGCTTAATAGTTATTATAGCTTTTTCACTTTCAGTTCAGGCTCAAATTAGAGTTGGTGAGTTTCCACAGAATGTAGAAGATGAGTTTAATCTAGAACCGGAAGCAATTGAAGTTGAAGTCTGGCAGCAGAATTTAGACGTGCCCTGGGAATTGGTTTTTCTACCCAAAAGCGATAGAGTTTTAGTTACAGAAAGGGACGGAGTGGTAAAACAAATTATTGATGGTAAGCTCCAGTCAGAAAATTATCTGGATCTCGATATTAATTCTCGAGGAGAAGGTGGCCTCATGGGAATGGCCCATCATCCAGACTTTCCAGAAAAACCATATATCTATTTAATGTATACTTATACTAGAAGTAATAGGACTTTATATAATAGAGTTTCCCGATTTAAAGATCAGGGTCAACAAGGAGTTGAAGAAGAGATTCTTATTGATCAAATTCCTGCTGGTAATAATCATAATGGGGGCAGAATTGCTTTTGGTCCGGATGAAATGCTCTATATTACAACAGGAGATACTTTCAATAGAGAAATTGCTCAGGATTTAGATAACCTTGGAGGTAAAATCCTCCGCCTAACACCTGAGGGAAAGATTCCCGCGGATAATCCATTTGATAATTCTCCAGTTTATAGTCTCGGTCACCGCAACCCTCAGGGACTGGCCTGGCATCCAGAAACAGGTGATCTCTTTATTTCTGACCACGGCCCTTCTGGTGAAGATGGTCTGAGAGCAAAAGACAGAATTAAAGTTGTTAAAGCCGGCAGTAACTTTGGTTGGCCGGATAAAATCGGCTATTTTGAAGCTGAAGAATATGCGAATCCACTGATAATGTGGGAAGAAGCCGTTCCACCCTCGGGTATGACCTTTTATCGTGGAAATTTGTATGTTGGAACTCTCCGCAGCCAGTCTTTAGTCAGAATAGGACTTAACAGGAAAAACAATACTTTTGAAGTAGAAAAAATTGAACATCTATTCCGCAATGCCAATAGCTCTATTTATGGTAGAATCAGAACTGCTGTTGCCGGTCCAGATGGCTATCTTTATTTCTTAACCAATAACCGTGACGGTAGAGGCAGACCACGAGAAGGTGATGATAAGATTTTAAGGTTTAAAATTGAGGAGTGAAAAATATGGAATCTCAACTCAAAAAGGCAGTCATTAACCACAGGCAAGAAAAAATCAAGAATTATCTCAAAGAATTAGAAAATGATAGAAGCTTTTCGCTGGCTTCACTTATTGATGAGTTGCTGGATTTAATGCTAATGGAGTGCAGTCTGCGTTATGGATCCTTTCATTTTGTGAAAATGAGTCTGTTTTTGAGAGAGCTTTCGCAGAAAAAATACTTTTCCAGAGAATCTGAACTGGAAATGGCAAGAGTTGTACTGCTTGGTCTATCCGAAAGACACTTTATTAAGCTTGAAGCTGACAGCAGCGGCTATAAAGAAGAGAGGATAAATCAAAAAACTTTCGCTAAACTGGCTGAAGAAATAAACAAAGGCAACACCCATAATGCTTTCTACTATGCACTGGGAATTCTGGAAAAAGAACCGAAAAAACTAAAAGAATTTCTTTTGAACCTCGGAATGGAAAGAATTCCAGACAGCCTGGGCCACAGTGTCAGCTGTTTCTTTCCGGTAATGAGAGATCTGATCAATCATCATCAGGATCTTTCGGCAACTGCTGTTTTAAGTTATGTAATGTATTTAAGCCGCTACAGCTATCAGGGGAAATATAATGCTGATCAAGAAAAACGGGAAAAACCCTCTCCAGATAAGCTAGAGGACTTAGGCTTAAAAGCAGCCTCGGGTGGTGGAATAGTTAACTTACACCATATGATTACCTACTATATCTTTTTCATGCTGGAAGAAAGTTCATTTTATGAGGAGCTACCACCCTACAGTATTTTAGAAAGTTACTTTGGCAGTAAAAATATCGATCAACAGCGCCTGGAACTTGCTGATTCAAATAATGATAAAGCAAATATCGCAGATAATTATCAGCAGTTTAAAGATGATTTTTCTCTAGAAAATTATAAAGACAATCTTGACTTTCTCTTTTATAATTTAGATCAGAACTATACACAAACTGTCAGTCATCTCCACAGATTATTTGCTGAATATTACAGCAGCAGCTGGAATCCACATTATTATACTGGCCTTTACTGTTCTTTAGGAATCTACAGTTCTGATAAAATAAATAATAGAATAATTAAAAAAATGGCTGTGATACAGGCAATTGAATATTTTACCAGTAATGTACTTTGATAAATAAAAAGCCTTCTTTGCTTATTTCACAGTCAAAGAAGGCTTGATTTTTTATTTTTTTTTACTATTAAATTATATAAAAGCTAGAGTTACCACAATTATTAATGTAGTTATAATTGCTATAAAATAATAACCCATCCCAACAGCAAGGCCAATTCCAGCAACAGACCAGAGTCCTGCAGCTGTGGTCAGTCCTCTAATTTTATTATCATTTTTAAGTATTGTCCCTGCACCTAAAAATCCAACACCACTTACAACCTGAGCTGCAATTCTAGCAGCATCAGCATAGGCCTTTTCATCACCTAAATCCATTGCTAAATTATAAGAAGTGAGCATAATTAAACATGATGTTACAGCCACTAAAGCATAAGTTCTGATACCTGCAGCTTTATCTCTTTTTTCTCTTTCGGTACCTACTATGCCACCCAAAATAGCCGATAAAAAAAGTCTTAAAGCATATTCGAAAATTATAACCTCACCTCTCATTTTGAAAATAATTTTTGCTAGGCTTCTGCTATAACATGAAGCTCATCAACAGGAAAAGAAATGCTTACTTCCCCGCCAACATTATATTCTTTTTTATTAATTGGATTAACTACATCAACCGTAATAATATTTCCATCAGGCATTTTTAGTACATATTGATAATAAGATCCTAGATATGTTTTTCTTATTACTTCAGCATCTAGAAAACCTTTACCCTGTTCATCCACAATTAATGATTCAGGTCTTACTGCAATTGTAACTTCTTCGTTTTTATTTAATTCTATTTTTTGTTCAATTCCTTCAATTTTATTGTAACCTAAATCAATATCGATTAAGTTTCCTTCTTTTTTACTGACTTTTCCACTCAGAAAGTTAACCTTACCAATGAAATCAGCTACAAATTTTGTGTCAGGTTTATAATAAATTTCTTCTGGAGATCCAATCTGTTCAATTTCACCTTTATTCATAACTACAATTCTATCTGAAATACTCATTGCTTCAATCTGATCATGAGTTACATATAAAGAGGTAATCGAAAGCCTTTTTTGAAGTTTCCTAATTTCATCCCGCATTGATTCTCTTAATTTTGCATCAAGATTAGAAAGCGGCTCATCAAATAATAAAACTTTTGGTTCAACTACTAAAGCTCTTGCAAGTGCAACCCGCTGCTGCTGACCTCCTGATAACTCTCCTGGGTTTCTATTACCATAACCACTTAATCCTACAAGTTCCATAATTTCTGCTGCTTTTTCTTTAACAGCTTTTTTATTCATATCTTTAAATCTTAAACCATAGGTTATATTCTCAAAAATGGTCATATGGGGAAAGAGACCATAACTTTGAAAAACCATTGCTGTATCCCTTTTATTGGCAGGCCTATTAACAACATCTTCTCCACCTAAATATATGCTACCTGAGCTTGGAGTCTCAAATCCAGCAACCATTCTTAAAGTTGTAGTTTTTCCACATCCAGAAGGTCCTAAAAGCGTTACAAGTTCTCCCTCTTCTATATTTAAGTCAAAGTCATTAACTGCAATGACTTTATCATCTGATTTTTTTGATTTAAATATTTTTGTAATATCAGTTAATTTAACTGCTGTATCATTCATTTTTATTCCTCCTACAATTAAGTCATCATTTCACTTAAATCTTCATCATCACCAATAAATTTACCCATTAAATAAAAGACAAACATAACTATCGCTATTAAAATTAAGGATAATACACTTGCTGCTCCCAATCTCATAATCTCTGTCTGAGCTAAAATTAGAGTTGTCAGATGGTTCCATCTTGCAGAAACTAAAAAGATAATCGCACTTACTGCAGTCATAGCTCTAACAAAACTATAAGAAAGTCCTGAAAAGAAAGCTGGCTTAATTAGTGGTAAAGTAATTTTACTAAAAGTATAAGCACTATCTGCACCTAAATCTGTGGAAGCTTCTTCTATAGAAGGATCAATCTGCTTTAAGGAGGCAATCCCTGCTTCTAAACCAACCGGCATATTTCTAAAAATAAAACATAGGATTATTATTGCTGCCGTACCAGTTAATAGAAATGGTTTTTCATTAAAAGCTAAAACATATCCTATACCAACAACAGTTCCAGGCACTGCAAAACTTAGTAATGAAGAAAATTGTAGTATATGTTTTCCATAAAAGTTTTTACGAACAACTAAGTAAGCAACTATCATCCCTAAAAGACCAGTAAATGGTGTTGCTACACTCGCTAGGAATATAGTATCTTTAATACTATTAAAACCTACATCCCAAGAATATTTGAAATGTTCTAATGTCAAAGAATAGTCAATTCCCCATAATTTAAAGAAAGAACCTGCTATCACTGTTAAATAAAATAAAAGTATAATAAATGTTAGAGAAGATAAAAATCCAAGCAATAAATTTTTAGTGGTCTTTGAGACCATATCTTGTTTAGCCCCAGTTGGCTTTCCAGTTACTGTTATAAATGATTTTCTTGAAATCCAATATTTTTCTACTATAAAAGCAATTAGAGCTGGGATCAAGAGCATAATTGCTAAAGCTGAACCTCTTGGAATATTGTACATACCTGTAAATTGGAGGTAAGCTTGAACCGAAAGTACATCATAATTACCTGCAATAACCATTGGGTTAGCAAAATCAGCTATAGATGTTACAAATACTAAAAGCCAGGCACTTGCTACTCCTGGAATAGATAGTGGAAAAGTTATTGAGCGAAAAACATAAGATTTTGTACTCCCTAAATTTAAAGCAGCATTTTCTAGCTCCGGACTTATCCTTGCTAAAACACCTGTTAAAACTCGATAAGCGATTGGAAACATACATAAAGTCTGAACAAGAACTAAACCATGCAGCCCATAAATGCTATAACTAGTAATTCCTAAAATCTTTTTTGTAATTAAACCATTTCTCCCTAAAAGTAAAATTATTGAAATTGTAAGCATAAAAGGTGGAGAAATAAGGGGTAACATAACAATTTGTCTAAAAAAACCACGACCTGGTAATTTAACTTTATAAAGACTATAAGCTGCTATATAACCCACAATAGTTGATGAAGTTGCAACAATAACTCCCAATCTTATACTATTAAAGAATGTTCTACGTAGCCATTCTTTTTCAAATATGTATTTATATTCAGATAAAGAAAAACTGCCATTTGGCATGACACTTTCTATAATTACTTTGATTAAAGGATATACCACAAATAAAGCAATTAAAGAAAATATCACTGTTACAGTTATTCTAGTAATAGAATCTTTATTTCTTTGCATCTTTTCACCCCTTTAAAATTTTGATGGGCAGAAATTAATCCGCCCATCAATTTCCTATATCTTTCTATCTAAAAGTTACTGGCTATAAATCTCATCATTCCATCTTTCAACAAGTCTTTCTTTATTTTTTCCTGCCCAAACATCATCCTGATCAATTGTGTTTACTTCAGAAATTGGAACTGCACCAGGCTGTAATTCAGCATCTCTAAAGGGCACTACAAATGTATCAGCATATATTTGTGCTGCTTCTTCACTTAACAACCAGTTATATAACTCTTTAGCTGTTTCAGTTTCGTCGCCACCTTTGATTAAAGAAATAGATGCTACCTCATAACCTGTACCTTCTTCTGGGAAAGTGATTTCTAGAGGATAACCTTGTGATTTAAGTTTTACCTGATCATGTGCATACCCAATTCCAATTGGTACTTCACCAATAGCTGCGTTTTTACCAGGAGCTGAACCTGATCTTGTATACTGAACTACACTTCTATCTAACTTCTTCATATATTCAAAAGCTTCGTCTTCACCCATGATTTGTACCATAGTAGCTAAAACATTATAAGATGTTCCAGATGTTCCTGGATTTGCAACCTGAACTTGATTTTCATATTCTGGCTTTACTATGTCTGCCCAAGATTTAGGCGCTTCTAAACCAAGCTCTTCTAAACGACCAGTGTTGCTTACAAAACAAAGTGGACCAGCATAAATCCCTGTCCAATAATTATCTGGATCTTTAAAGTTTGCTGGAACATGCTGTGCATTTTCTGCTTCAAATGGAATTGTAAGTCCACTATCTTTAGCCTGAATATGTCCAAGTCCTACTCCCCCAACCCAGATGCTGGCCTGAGGATTTGCAGACTCTGCCATCATTCTAGAAACTGCTTCTCCTGTAGATAAACGAACCCATCTAATCTCTACACCTGTCTCGTCTTGATACCTTTCGAATACTGTACGGGCTAACTCTTCGTCAAGACTGGTATAAACATTAACACTTTCTGCTAAAATTGGTGCTGACATTAAACCAATAATTAAAACTGCTAATAATAAACTTAAAAATAAATTTTTCATAAATAAATTCCTCCTAATTTTTTTTATGTTTATTGAAAAAACTAATAGAAGTTACTTTTCACCTCCCGTTAGATTAACTATCTTCAACACTAACACAAGAAAATTATGAAAACAATAAGCAAAGGTTTAAACTTTTTTTAAGACTAATTTTTAGTTTAAACAAAAGTATAATTTTTTTAAAAAAAACCATTGCTTTTATACTTTTGTTTAAACTAATCCAAATTTTTTAAAGGAAATCTACTATTTCTGAAGAATAAATATTTAAGTGAAGATTTTTAGAAAGGTGAATTTAATTATGTCAAAAAAGACTAAAGGACAAATTGAAGCTGAAATCTCAGAACTTATAATGAAATTTGAAAAAGAATATATTGGGCGAGGACCACAGAATATTAAAACATATATTATAGAGGACAATATTTTAATCAAGGAAAAGGGAGTTTTAACTCTAGCAGAGCAACAACTTGCTAAAGAAGAAACGGGTGTTAAATTAATCAAAGAACTAAGAGTAAAGTTAATAGAAAACTCTCGTGAAATTTTATCAACTCTAATCAAAGATATTACCTCTCTTGATGTACTAGCTGTTCATTCTGATATCAGCACAGAAAATGGTGAAAGAATAATTGTTTTTTCTCTAGAAGAAAATTTAGAAAGAAAGATAATGAGCAAATAGTGTAAAAATTCTAATTATAGCTTGCTTTTAATTAAATTTAATGTTAATATATATTAGACACAACAAAATGGTAACTAGATACACGGCAAACTACTTTAGGTAGGGGGCTGTCTAGAGAGTAACCATCATCAAATAATTCCTTGCTTTTTCTATGGGATTTTTTGGTGATGGTTTTTCTGTTTTTTAGATAAAAATTCCAATTTTATAAAGAGGTGTTAATATGAAGAGTAATTCTGTTAGAAACACTGATAAAGAAGAAATGTCTCCTCGGGAGAAAGAAATCGCTGTTATTTTTAGGAAAGTAGAAAAAAAATACTGGGGTAAAAAATCAAATCATTTAAAAATATATTTAGTTGATGATTTGATTATAATAAGAAGCTGCGGTAATTTAAGCCCAGCTGAAGAAGAATTCGCAAAGACGGAAGAGGGCAGGATTTTATTAAAACAATTAAAAATAAAAGAAATGAACGGAATAAAAAATGTACTCAAGTTTATGTTAGAAAACAAATTAAATACTCAGGTCTTATCTCTTACTATCGATACTAATCCAGAGTTAAATGAAACAATTATTATTTCAAGATTAAAGGAACAGTTGAAATGAAAACATGCAGAAAATTATTAATTGCTTTTTTATTACTTTCTTTACTCAGTTCTACTACTAAAGCTGCAGAAGATAAATTAATAATTTATACTGCTTTACAGCAAAATGAGGCCCAAACCTATATTAATGCTTTTGAAAACTATAGTGGTATTAAAACCAAATTAGTTCGCAAATCAACCGGAATTTTATTGAATATTTTAAGAAGACAAAAAGACTATAGACCGGAAGTTGATATTCTATTTGGTGGTCCAGCTGAACTATATTATTTAGCTGCAGAAGAAGATCGATTCTATAAATATTCATCCCCTTATAAAGATCAGATACCTTATGAATATATGGATAATCAAGATCGCTGGTGGGGAATCTATATTGGCTCTATTGGTTTTGCTGTTAATAATAAAAAACTAGAAAAGCTAGGGATTAATCCACCCAAAAGCTGGCGCGATTTAGCAGATCCTCAGTATAAAAATTTAATTACTATTCCCAACCCAGTTTCTTCCGGAACCGGTTATACAATTCTTTCTACAGTCTTGCAAAGTTTCTCAAATGAAGAAGCTAAAATAATACTTAAACAGATTAGTCAAAATATCAAAGAGTATACAAACAGTGGCGCTATGGCTAGTAAATTAACTGCTTTAGGTCATTCTGCAGTTGGAATTTCTTTTAGCCATGATATACAAAAGCTTCAAAAAGAGGGCTATAAGTTAGAACTAATTATACCAGCCGAAGGAACCGGTTATGAAATTGGTGGTATGGCAATTATTAAAGACAGTCATAATCTGGATAAAGCAAAAAGCTTTGTTGATTTTATGTTAAGTGAAAAAGGACAAAATCTCTATTCTGAAATTGGAGAATATCGTTTACCTACAAATTTTTTAGCTAAAATACCTGAAGCATCAATTAAATTAGAAAATGCTAATTTAATTGATTATAATTTAAAATCATCTGCACTAAATAAAAAAAAGAACCTTGCTTTCTGGCAGCAGGAAATATATTTTGGAGGAGAAAATATTGAGTGATATTAAAATTCCTTTTTATTTAAAATTAAGTATAATAATCTCGCTTTTAATAATCACAACTGTTACTGGTATAAGTTATACCCTCTTAAAAGAGACAAAACAAGCTTATAAGGATCAGATTACTTCAAGTAGTAATTTGCTGGCAAATATAATAGTAAAATATAGTGCTGAACCAATAGTTATGGAAAACTATTCCTCCCTTACAAGCATTATTAACAACTTAAAAAATGACCCTGATTCTAATATAAACAGAGTTTCTGTGACAAATGCTCAGGGTATAATCGAAATTTCTACTGATGAATCGACTATTGGACAGAAAATAAATATTGATTCTAATGCGAAAAGCAATCGATTAGAATTTAATAATGACTATTTGAATGTTAAAGCTCCAATAATTGCATATGACAACCTTTGGGGATTTTTAGAATTTAGATATTCTTTATCATTTCTAAACCAGATGATTTATAATACTCGTTATCAGATATATCTAATGTCTATAATTTTTATAATTTTCGGACTCCTAATTTCATTAATTATTTCTAAGAATATAGTTAAACCAATTAATAAATTAGTTGAAAGTTCAAGAAAAATTGCTGAGGGAGATTTTAATAATCCTATCTCAGTCAAAAGCAAAGATGAATTTTCTTTTTTAGCAGAAACACTTGAAGAAATGAGAATAGATTTAAAATATTTTGTCAGTAAAGTTGCAAAAAAAGCTATCAGTTATGAAGGAGATTTGAAGATCTTTAATATTACTACTCTCTTAAAATTATTAAATACTGCTAAACATAATGGAGGCCTTGTCTTAAAGCAAAAGAATAAATTCGGAATAATCTATTTTAAAAATGGAGAGATTATTAATGCTATTTTAGATGATTCAAAAGGTGAAAAAGCCCTTTTTGAATTTTTGCACTGGCAAAGGGGAGAATTTAAATTTAGCCCCAATTTAAAAAGCGATAAAAAAATTATTGATAATAAGTTTAATGAGTTATTATTAAATCTGGCTCGACAAGTTCAGAGTCAAAAAATTTTCAAGCAGTTAATTCCTTCAGAAAATATTATTATCTACCCAGCTGTATCAAAAATTAAAAGAGCTGCTGATTCGATTAATCTCAACAGTGATGAAGAAACTATTCTCAATCTGATTAATGGTCAAAAAACACTACAAGATTTAAGAAAAATTTTAGCTTGGAATCCAGAAAAAACTTTTGAAATTGCTTATCGTTTAATAGTAGCTGGACTAATTACAATAAGAGCAGAAGAATTAAATAAAAGCAAAGATTATAATTTAGACAATATTATACCTTTTCCACAAAAAATGTAATATACTTCAAAGGAGGCAAGTTTATGTTAAGCAGCTTAAAAAATTCTTGGTTCAGATGTTACCAAATGGGTATTTCCAAAAAAATAAATTTCCCTCAAGAAACTGCAGCTAGAGAAATTTTGGAACAATCCCATAACTCAAATGAGAAGCTAATCAAAAGCTTTAATCATAACGTTGAATATATTGTTAAAAATTATCATCTAGATAATAATTGCTATTTATTATTTGATGAAAAAGGCATTTTAATTAAATCATATATACCTAAAAAAATTAAAAAGATAAGTTACTTAGATAAACTCAAAGAAGGAGTATACTTCACAGAAAAAAGTTGTGGAACTAATTCAGTTTCTCTGGCAATGGAAACAGAGGAAACAGTTTGTTTTTTAGGGGATGAAAATTATTGCGAATTTTTACAGCATTGGATGAGTATAACTGCTCCAGTTAAAACAAATAATAAAAGTGCCTATTTGTGCATTTTAAATGACAATTTGACTAAGAATAAAAAAGAAGATTTACGACTAATTCTAGAGCTCTTACGCAGCAAAATTAGCAATGATTTAAATTCAATTAATTATTACAAAGAAAATAGTGATTCGCTTACTGAAATTAGAAGTAAAATTTTAAAGCTTTCTGCAAATGGTTTAACTATTAAAGAAATTAGTGAAAATTTAAATCTATCTGAAGCTGCAATTAAATACCACCGCAATAAAATCTGTCAAAAATTATGTGCAGCAAATATAGTGCAAGCAATAGCTAGATCTATTAAGATGGGATACTTGCATCTGGATACAATCCATTAAAAAAAGGCGGAATTATCCGCCTCCCAAAATTATATTTACCTAATTTCTAAATCTTTATTATTTTTTTTAGCCTGATACATTGCATAATCAGCATTTTTAATTAAATCTTCTAGATTTTTACCATCATTAGGATAAATACTAATACCAGCACTCAGGCTAATATTTATTTTTTCTCCTTTTATTGACAATGGTTCATTAAATTTATTTATCAAACGCTGAGTAATTTTTATTGCTTCTTCTTGAGAAGAAATGTTACTTAAAGCTAAAACAAATTCATCTCCACCCATTCTTGCCAGTTTGTCTTCGGACTTTAAATTATTTTTCATTCTAAAAGCAATTTTTTCTAAAACTCTATCTCCAAAATCGTGTCCATAATTATCATTGATTTCCTTAAATTTATCAATATCTATGAAAATAATGGCTGCTTTAGAATTTAATTTATTTGCTTCTGTTTCAATCTCTTTAAATTCATTTACAAATAATTTTCTATTTGCTAGTCCTGTTAGCTTATCATGATTGGCCTGATGTTCGAACTTATTTATTAAATAAATAACAATTATAACAAAAGCAATAAAGAAAATACTCATTAACAAAATATTAATACCAAATAAATATTGATGTTTATTTAATTCAGCTGCCATTACTTGATCGTTATAAGTAATTCCAACAACATATGAATTCCATCCCTGATGTTTATCTTGATTACTGACTAAAGTTGGAAAAAATCTAAGGCTGTACTTTAAATTATCTTCTTCAATCTCTGCTGACTGCATTTTGCCAGTTAAAACAGCCTTTCGAGCTAAATCTTCTCTTACGTCTGACACATCAGGATCTAAATAAGGTTTTTTGCTGCTTCTCAATTTGGCCACACCATAATTGATCGGCTCAACACTGTAAAAAGCAATTTCTTCTACTATCTCATATTCTTTAGTTAATTCGCCTGCATCTGTAAACATGTTTAATTGTTTAAAACTTGGATACTTATCCTCAACCGCTATACTAAGCTCTATTAGATATTTATTATCAGGAGTTGGCAGATAGCTATACTTTTTTACTTCACCAGTCTGGGTTGACAAATCAATACGGTCAGCCTCAAAAGAATCCCCTTCAAGCCGCTTCTTGACTATATTAGCAAAATTTCCAAATTTAGAAAAATCAAGTCCTAAATCATCCTCATTAGTCGTCCTTATTATTTTTAAATCAGTGTTTATAATATAAATATCATAGTACTTAAATTTTTCTTTTAATTCTTCTAAATTCCAGCCCATAATATCAGAATTATTTTGATACTTATCTACTATTAACTTTGAATATTCCTTCATCTCTTGATTTAATTCCTGCTCCACTACTTTATAAGAACTATCTATATAATTAACAGTTTGAATGATATTTTTTTCCACTAACTGCTGATGGCTCTTATACTTGTCTATAATAATATTTTTAATACTGCTGTATTGACTAGAAAAAATAAAAATCATAATCATTGCTAAAAGTATTATGATTATATATTTAAAATTTTTAAATAATTTGTCCAAACTACCTCCTCCTAAAAGATAATTATTTTTCTATATTATACCACACAATTAAAAAAAAGACAGCCCTGATCTACAGAACCGTCTTTTTGAAATAAAGTTCCAAATAAACAAGCTAGATCTTGCTATCTGGCAGATATATATATTTACCTATTTATGTCGCTTTTTTAATTCTTCTCTTATCTGATCCGGTGTTATTCCTTTTTCAGCCAGTAAAACCAGCATATGATAAACTAAATCAGCAGTTTCATAAACCAATTCTTGATCTGGATCATTTTTAGAAGCAATAATTACTTCTGCTGATTCCTCTCCAACCTTTTTTAAAATTTTATCTATCCCCTCTTCAAAAAGGTAAGTAGTATAAGATTCTTCCGGCCTTTCTTCTTTTCTTTGTAAAATCAAATCATAAAGAAAATCTACTACTTGATCAATTTTAAAGTCAGTTTCTATGCTCTGAGCCTGCTGCTGCATTTCCATCATTTTCTCAGCCTTTGCCTCAGTTTCCTCTGCAATTTTACGATAAAAACATGAATTTTCCCCTGTATGACAAGCAGGTCCAGCCGGATCAACCATAAACAAAATAGTGTCCTGGTCACAGTCATAATAAATTTCTTTAATTTCTTGTGTATTGCCGGAACTTTCCCCTTTATGCCATAGTTCCTGCCGAGAGCGGCTGTAAAAAACTGTTTCTCCCTTTTTTAAACTTAAATTAAGTGACTGCTCATTTACATATGCCACCATCAGTACCTCTTTAGTCTGATAATCTTGAACAACTGCAGGCATTAATTCCTGAGAATTATATTTAAAATCAATCTCTTCTAATTGATTAATAATTTCTAACACTAAATCACCCTTTCTGTTCTGATATATAAAACTTTTATGATTTATTTTTTTCAATTCTGACTGGTATCTCTTCTTTTTTAAGCTCAAATTTTACATCTCTGATAGCTATTTCCCCAAAATGAAAAATCGAAGCTGCTAAAGCTGCATCTGCTCCTGTATTTTTAAAAACATCTATAAAATGTTGAATACTACCAGCACCACCAGAAGCAATAACTGGAATATTAACTGCCTCTGTTACAGCTTTTAACATCTCCAAATCAAAACCATCTTTGGTACCATCAGAATTAATACTGGTCAATAAAATTTCCCCAGCTCCCAGCTCTTCCAGCTCTTTAACCCAGTCAATTAAATCAATCCCTGTTTCCTTACTGCCGCCGTGAATGAAAATTTCCCAGCCATTACCCGAATCTCTTTTAGCTGCATCAACAGCTCCAACAATACACTGAGAACCGAATTTAAGTGCACCCTCTTTTACCAGCTCTGGGTTTTTGACTGCAGCTGAATTTACTGAAACTTTATCAGCTCCAGCTCTTAAAATAAACTGCATATCTTCTACAGTTCTGATTCCACCACCAACTGTCAGCGGAATAAAGACCTGTGCTGCAACTTTTTCTACCAGTTCAGCTAAAGTTTTACGCTTTTCCTTAGTTGCAGTAATATCTAAAAAAACAAGCTCATCTGCTCCCAGATCATTATATTCTTTAGCAGATTCGACTGGATCTCCAGCATCTCTTAGGCCAACAAAATTTACACCTTTTACAACCCTGCCATCTTTGATATCCAAACAAGGTATAATTCTTTTTTTAAGCATTTACTTCACCCAGCTTTTTTAAAACTTTTTTCAAATTTACTTTATCTTGATAAATCGCCTGACCGGTAATTGCACCATAAAAATCTTCAGCAGCCAGATCATATAAGTCTTGATTCGAACTGACTCCACCAGAAGCAATAATCTTTAAATTGGTTTCCGCTTTTAACTTTTTTAAACCTTCAAAATCAGGTCCGCTGAGCATGCCATCTCGGCCGATATCAGTATATAATATATATTTCACACCTAGAGCTTCCATTTCTTGAGCAAAATCGAGCATATCTCTTTCACTTGCTTCCAGCCAACCAGAGGTTGCAACTTTTCCATCCCGGGCATCAATACTAACTAAAATACTTTCTGCTCCAAATTCTTCAATTATCTCTGATAGAATTTCTGGATCTTTAACTGCCAGAGTCCCAATTATAGCTCTTTTTACTCCCAGATCTAACAGGCGTTTTACGTCTTCTTTTTTTCGGACACCGCCCCCAGTCTGAATCTTAAGCTCAGTTTCTGCTGCAATTTTTTTGATAACATTAAAATTTTTACTCTCACCTGCCGAGGCACCATCTAAATCAACTAAATGAAGCCAATTAGCTCCATTCGCCGCAAAATCTTTTGCAATCTGAAGTGGATTCTGACTATAAACAGTTTTGCGTTTAAAATCACCCTGCTTCAGTCTAACTACCTCACCTGCTTTCAAATCAATTGCCGGCAATACTATCATCTATAACAGCTCCCTAAAATTTTTTAAAAGTTTAATTCCATTATCTCCACTTTTTTCGGGATGAAACTGAAAAGCAATAACATTATCTTTTCTGATAACTGCTGGAATTGTAGTCCCATAACCAACTGTAGCCAATACCTCATCTGTAATCTCAGCTAACTGATAGGAATGCACAAAATAAAAATGGGGGTTTTCTGGCAGCCCTTCAAATAATGGATCATTTTTAACTATTTCCAGCTGATTCCATCCCATATGTGGAATCTTGTATTCAGTCTTCATTTTGATAATATCTCCTTTAAGAAGTCCCAGCCCTTCTGTTTTTTGATCCTCAAAACCCCACTCAAATAAAAGCTGCATCCCTAAACAAACTCCTAAAAATGGTTTGCCAGTAGCCACAAAAGCATCTATAAATTCATCAAATTTATTTTCTTTTAATCTTTTCATTGCTCCTGGAAAAGCACCTACTCCTGGCAAAACCAGCCCTGAATATTTATCTATTTCCTTTAAATTTCCTGTTTCTAAAATAATAGTCTTTTCTCCTATAAACTCCAGCGCTTTTTGAATGCTATTTAAATTTCCTGCTCCATAATCTATAATCGCTATCATTTAAAGCACGCCTTTCGTTGACGGAATTTTATCTGACTCAATTTCAACTGCATCTTTAAGTGCTCGAGCTAGTGCTTTAAATACAGCCTCAATCTGATGGTGGCAGTTCTCACCATGTAGTATCTCTAAATGTAGTGTAATCCCTGCATTAAAAGCAAAAGCCCGCATAAATTCATTTACCATTTCAGAAGGGAAATCTCCAACCATTTCTCTGCTGAATGGTAAATCGGTATATAAATAAGGACGGCCACTAATATCAACAACTGCTCTCACTAAAGTTTCGTCCAACGGAACTAAAGCACTACTAAAACGGGTTATTCCCTTCTTGTTACCTATTGCCTTAGCAAAAGCCTTACCTAAAGCAATACCTGTATCTTCGATGCTGTGGTGAGTATCAATATGAAGATCACCTTTTGCCGAAAGCTCCAGATCAATATTGCCGTGGCGGGCAATTTGCTCCAGCATATGGTCAAAAAATCCGATTCCAGTTTTTATTTCACTTCGACCTTCCCCATCTAAATTTACACTGGCAATAATTTCTGTTTCTGTAGTTTTGCGCTGCTCAACTGCTACCCGATCTCTACTCATCTTAAATCACTCCCAATTTTTTTCTTTAAATTCTGCAAAAGCTTCTAAAACAGCTTTATTTTCTTCTTGACTACCAACAGTAATTCTAATTGCTGGATTCTTTTTTGAATAAGATCTTATTTTTATCCCACGCTGATTTAAAATCTTTTTAAATTCTAAAGTTTTTTCCCCTTCAATATACAAAAAATTGGCCATCGAAGGATAAAGCTGCCAGTTTTGATACTGATTTAAATTTTGATAAAGCTTTTGTCTTTCTTTTTTAATAAATTCAATTCTTTCTTTTATAATATCATTATTGTTGAGTATTAAACAAGCCAACATATCAGTTAAAGAGTTTAAATTATAAGGTTTTAATACTTTTTTTAGCTCTTCGACTAAGACTTCATTCCCATATAAATAACCAAAACGAATGCCTGCTAGACCAAAAGCTTTAGAAAAAGTTCTAGTCACTGCTAAATTAGGATAGTTTTTAACATCAGGCATCAGATCAATTTCACTGAAGTCTGCATAAGCCTCATCTACTATAACCGGTCCAGCAAAATAATCAGCCAACTTTAAAACCAAATCTTTTTCTATAGTTTCACCAGTTGGATTATTGGGAGAACAGAGAAAAATCAGTTTCGGTTTTAATTTATCAATTTTTTCTTTTAAATTTTTAAAATCAAATTCTTCATCTAAGAAAATTTCCTGATACTGCCCACTGTTTAATTTGGTGAAATATTTATACATCGAAAAAGTTGGGGCCTGTGAAAGCACAACATCTCCAGATTCAACAAAAGTTCTAATCAGCATATCAAGGATTTCATCTGAACCATTACCAACTATTACTTCTTTGGTATTGACTTCTTGATTCAGTTCTCTGCTTAGATAATCAGCTAAAGTCTGATGTAAACGTTCCGAGTAAATTTCAGGATAGCGGTTTATATCATGCTTATCAAATTCTGCCTTAAATTTTTTCTTAATTTCCTGCGGCAAATCAAAGGGAGATTCATTACCTGCTAAATTAATTTCAACCTCAAAGTTGTCTTCTTCCCCATAGTAAGGAGAAATTTCTTTAACTTCAGGTCTCAGCAGTTCTTTTAAGTTTTGCTCTTTTTTATTTAAATTATTACTGCTCATTATTTCCTCCTTCAATTTTTAATACTTATTTGAGTACTAAAATCTATATTTATATTCTAATAATTTAATTTTCTTTTCTAATTCTAACTGAGTTAGCATGAGCATCGAGTCCTTCTCCCTCTGCCAAACAAATTACATCGCCACTGGCTTCTTTAAGTGCCTCTTTACTGTAATGAATAAATCCTGAGTACTTAACGAAATCTCTGACAGATAAAGGTGAAAAGAATCGGGCGGTAGAATTTGTTGGCAGCACATGATTTGGTCCTGCATAATAATCGCCAATTGGCTCAGGCGTATATTCCCCTAAAAAGATCGAACCTGCATTTTCTACTGCTGGCAGTAGTTCAAATGGATTTTTAACTGCCAATTCTAAATGTTCAGGTGCAACCAAATTAATCATTTCCATTGCTGCTTTCTGGTTTTCAACTTCAATCATCAAACCAAAGTTTTCCAGTGATTCTTTGATAATATCTTTTTTGCTCATTTTTTCAATTTGCTTTTCTAATTCTCTTTCCACTTCTCCAATCAGCTCTGGTGCATCGGTAACCAAAATTGAAGATGCAAGCGGATCATGTTCCGCCTGACTCATTAAATCAGCTGCTATATAAGCTGGATTAGAATCTTTTTCTGCCATAATCATAATTTCACTGGGACCAGCAATCATATCGATTTTAACTTGTCCAAAAACTAGTTCTTTGGCCATTGAAACATAAATATTACCTGGCCCAACAATAATATCAACACCAGGAATTGTTTCAGTTCCATAAGCTGCTGCAGCCACTGCCTGAGCTCCACCAACTTTAAAGATCCTATCAGCACCGGCAATTTCAGCTGCTGCTAGAATTACTGGACTTACCTTTCCCTCTTTATCAGGAGGTGTTAGCATTATTATTTCTTCAACCCCAGCTACTTTAGCTGGAATAACAGTCATTAAAACAGAAGACGGATAAGCTGCTCTACCTCCAGGTACATAGACTCCCGCCTTTTTTAGTGGTCTACAGACCTGACCGGTAATAATTCCAGGCTTTTTTTGCTTCTGCCAGGACTTATCTTTTTGTTCAGCATGAAACTCTTCTATATTTACTGCTGCATTTTTTAAAGCTTCAATAAAATCAGTATCCACCTCTTTTAAAGCAGCTTTGATTTCTGCCTCAGTTACTTCAAGTTCTGAAGCATCAAATTCAACTCCATCAAAACGAGAAGTATAATCTAAAACTGCTTGATCTCCTTCTGCTTTTACCTTCTTTAAAACATCTGCTGCAACATCTCTATATTTAGCTAGGTTATCTCCAGAGCGACTATCCAATAATTCCTTAACTTGATCAACATTTTTTCGGCCATCTTTAATTCTTTTAATTTTAAGCATTATTATCATCTCCATTAACTACTTTATCTAAAGCTTCAATAATAATTTCAATTTCTTTTTGTCTTGTTTTCATACTTACTTTATTTACAATTAAACGAGCAGATAAATCTCTAATACTCTCATAAATCACAAGCCCGTTTTCCTTTAAGGTTCTGCCAGTCTCTACAATATCCAAAATCGTGTCCGCAAGTCCAGTTAAAGGAGCCAGCTCAATTGACCCATTAAGTTTTATTATTTCTACTGGTTCACCTTTGCTTCTAAAATAGCGTCGAGTAAAATCAGGATATTTGGTTGCAACTTTTCGCTCCAGTAATGTATCTTTACGATCCGGCAATCCCGCTAATGCAAATTCACAGACTCCATATTTCAAATCTAAGACTTCATAAAGATCGCGATTTTCTTCTAATAATGTGTCTTTCCCCACAATTCCTAAGTCAGCAGTGCCATACTCTACGTAAATCGGCACATCAGCTGGTTTAACAAGAATAATTTCTAATTTTTCACTTTCTATTTCAAAAATCAACTTACGTGATTTAAGCATATTTTCGGGTAAATTATAATCAGCCTGACGAAAAAGCTTAACTGCTTCTTTAGCCAGTCTTCCTTTAGCCATGGCAATACAGAGATTATCCATTATTCCCACTCCTCTATTTTATTTAAGATCAAATACTCCAGTGCTTCTTTCTTGTTTTTTTCAATTATGGATTCTTCCCCATTATTTTTTCTTAATTTTAGTGTATCAGCTTTTAAATAAATTTTGTAATCTACCTGCTGAAAGTCTAAATATTCTCTATCTGCCTTATTATAGACCTCTGCTACAAAACCAATATTTCTTAAATCTTCGGCCAACTCATAAGCAAGTTTGAAATCATTTTCTTTTTCAAAAGAGATCAAAAATCTTTTTTGTATGTTCTCACTAAAATTTTCAGTTTTATTTAAATAATCAAGAAGATTTTCTATTTCTAAAGCAAAACCAACTGCTGGTTCTTCAACGCCAAATTTTTCTGTTAAATTATCATAACGCCCACCACTTGCCAGTAAATTACTATATCCTTTTGCATAACCTTTAAATATAAGTCCTGTATAATAACCATGCCGAGAAATTAACATTGGATCAAAAGTAATATATTTAAGAGCATCAAAAATTGCTAATTTATTAAATAGTTCTTCTAATTTTTTTAAAGCTTCTTTTGTTTCAGATGATAAAGGCATATTCTTTAATTCTTTAACAACCTCTTTCGGATCACCAAATAATGATGGCAATCTTAACAACACTTCTTCTGCATTTTTGCTAAGCTCAATCTCTTTAATATAATTTTTTATTCCAATTCTATTTTTAGCAGCCAAAAGCTCTCTTAGGTCTCTCTTTTCATTTTCTGCAATTTTTAAATCTGTAAATATTTCATTTATTAAATCAGCATGTCCTATATCAATCAATGGTTTTTCTACTCCTACTTTTTTCATTGTTTTTATTAAAAGTAGAATCATTTCTAAATCAGATTTCAAAGCTGCCGAACCTATCAGTTCGACTCCAGCCTGAGTTTTTTCTTTAAGACTTAAACTTTGGGAATTCTTTGATTGAAAAGCTGAACTCAAATAAGAAAACTTTAAAGGGCGTGGACTATCTTGAAAGCGACTTGCTGCCAATCGAGCAATTGGCATTGTCAAGTCAGGCCTTAAAACTAAAATTTGTCCTTTATCATCAACAACTTTAAACATCTCACTTTTATCAACCAAACCCTCAATACCCGCATATAATTCTAATGACTCCAAAGTTGGAGTAATTACTTCTCTATAGGCATTTGCCTCAAAAACCTCTCTAATTATTTTATAAATAGTTTTTCTCTTTCTTAATTCTGCTGGTAAAATATCTCTAACACCTTCTACAAATGCATTCATCTATTTTGCCTCCCACCTATTATTTTAGTGCTTTATCATATTAAAGTATTAAAATGTTGTATTAATTATAATTATATTTAAGTCAGCTGTCAAGTTATTTAAGCAATTTCTTTTGATGTCTTAATTTTAACACTATTTGACTTTGATTTAAAATCAATAAAGGTCTGCCGGGAAATTAAACCCTGACAGACCTTTGTTTTTACCAAATATTAATTTAAAAATAACTCAGGTTTTTTTGTTCTTCCAATCTATCTGTTGCAGGGGGAGGAGTAATAGAAAGTTCTGTTATTTCCTTCCTCCACTTTTCATTCATTTCTATATCCAGTGCTCCAAGAGAACCTTTAAGTTGTTCTAAATTACGAGCCCCTATAATCGCCGATGTAATTATAGGATTGGACATAACCCAGGCTACTGCTAAAGAAACAGGATCAACGCCTCTTTTATCAGCATGATTAGTAAAATCTTCAGCAATTTGATAATATTGTTTTAAGCCATAGCGAGCTGCATAATCTTCTCTATCTACTAATCTTCCTTTACTGGGCCGCTTATCTTTGCCATATTTGCCGGTTAAAAGCCCGCCACCTAAAGGACTGTAAGAAACAACACCTAAATCTTCTGCTTCAGCCATCGGCAATATTTCAACCTCTGCCTGTCTTTTGGCCAGATTATACATGGGCTGTACACATTCAAAGCGGGATAAACTCTCACGCCTAGAAATCCCTAATGCTTTTTCTATCTGCCAGGCTGCCCAATTACTAACTGCTGGATATAATATTTTACCCTCTTTAACTAAATCATCCATAGCTCTTAGAGTCTGAATCATATCTGTCTTAGAATCAAAACTATGTACAAAATAAAAATCTATCCGGTCAGTCTTTAATCTTTTTAAACTTTCTTCCACCCCAACTTTAATATGTCGACGAGAAAGACCTTTGGCATTAACATCTGCAGCAGTTTTCCCAAAAACTTTAGAGGTGATAACTAATTCATCCCTACAGTTGTTTTCCTGCATAAATTTACCTAACAGTTCTTCTGAGCGCCCTTCATTATAGACATCTGCTGAATCAAAAAAATTAATTCCCCGCTCAAGTGCTGCTTTAAACATTTTACGCGACATTTCTTCATCAGCAAGTCCACCAAAAGGCATTGTCCCAAAGCAAAGTGAAGAAACCTGCACTCCGGTTTTACCAATAGTCCTATATTCCATAATTAACCCCTCCCAAATTGTTTGCTATCTATTCTTATTATATTCAATTTGACAGCTGAATACAAATTATTCTTAAAATTTGCTTTCCTCTTCTGTTATGCTATGATAGATATAAAGATACTCATTTTAAGATTAAATTTAATTTTACACATTATAAAAGTATCGAGGAGAGGAAGGAAAAATATGTTTTTTGACTATCACCTACACTCACATTTTTCTGCTGATTCAGATATGACAATGGACGAACTTTGTCAGGCAGCGATTCGAAAAGGTTTAAATGAAATAGCTATAACTGACCATCACGATATTGATTATCAAGATGATACAATCGAGTTTTTAATTGATAAAGATAAATATTTACAAGAGATAAAAAAAATGCAAAAAAAATATGAAAATAAATTAACTATCAAAAAAGGCATAGAAATGGGACTCCAATCACATATTCTTAAAGAATCCCAGCTATACCTTAAAGATGATTTTGATTTTGTGATTGGATCTTTTCATACTGTGGAAAAATCTGATTTATATAATGGTGATTTTTTTGAGGGATACAGTCAGTGGGAGTCCTATATTAAATATTTAAAAACTGTATCTAAAGTAGTAAGAAAATATGATAATTATAATGTACTGGGACATCTTGATATCATTAGACGTTATGGTGATTTTGAAAACAAACCCAAACTACTAGAAAATAAGGAAGCCGCTTCAATCATAGAAAGTATCTTAAAAACAATTATTCAAAAAGACAAAGGCCTTGAAGTAAACACTTCTGGCTATAGATTGGATGGGGAAAATCCACTCCCCAGTTTTGATATTTTAAAACTATATTATGAACTTGGGGGCCAAATTTTAACTATAGGCTCAGACAGCCATAAAACTAAAGATATTGCGCAAAAATTTGATTATACTATTCAAAAACTTAAAGAAATTGGTTTTGAAGAACTAACTACTTTTAATAAAATGAAAGCAATACCCCACAAAATATAAGTTATCTTTTAAAAAATTAAATCAAATATATATGAATTTAAAGCAGGAGCCTAAGACTCTCCTGCTAATTTTTTTAATAATTTTGCTGTATCGGCTGGATCTTCAAGGTAAAATTCTGCTTCTGTATTCAAATCATCTTCATTCTGGACATATACTGTAACTCCATCTTCTAAAGCTTTAAAAGCATCTTCATCTGTCCGATCATCTCCAATATATATTCTTAGTACATTATCCAAATTAAAATGAGCTTTGATTTGATCACTAATATAATTAATTGCTTTCCCTTTATCCCAACCAGCCGGTCTAATCTCTAAGATTTTCCTGCCCGAAAGAACTTGATAGGCAGTGTTTTCAAATAAAGCTTTAAATTTTTTTTCTTCTTCAGACTGTTTTTCTTCAGAATTAAAATGAAGTGCCAAGCCAAAACCTTTATCTTCTAGCTCAACCGATTCTGATTTCAGAAATCTTTCTTTAATGGTCTGATATTTTTTTTTGCTTAATACATCAATTTTTTGATTTTGATGAGGATAAATCACTTCTTTTGTAAAAAACATATCGATTTCTAAACCATGGCTGCCGGCATAATTACTGTGACTAAGGTTAATCATCTTTTTTAGCTCCTTTAATTTTCTGCCTGAAACAAGGCTTATATAATAATTAGTGCTTTTTTCTAATTTCTTTAAAATTTTTTCAGTTTCAGGCAGAGCAAAAGCAGAAAGTGGATCAGCTTTAAAAGGAGCTAGGGTCCCATCATAATCTAAAAATAGCAATGTTCTTTCTGCTTTTGATATTTTTCTTTTAAGCAAATCTAAATTGTTTACATCTAAAATATATTTTTTATTCATAAGATTCCACCCATTTTTTCAGAAAATAGTCACGCCACCAGTTAATATCATATTCTTTAAGATCAGCTTCAGCTTTCTGCAGCCTCTTTTTCTTTTCGGTTTCTGGCATTTCTAAGCCCTGATAAATACTATCAGCTAACGCTTCGGTATTATAAGGATTTACTTTAAGTGCACTGTCCAAGTATTCGGCTGCCCCTGCAAATTCGGAGAGCAAAAGCACACCTGAATCTTGAACAGCCAGATATTCTTTGGCTACAAGATTCATACCATCAATTAAAGCTGTGATTAAAGCTAAATCTGCTGCTTTATAATATGGTAGAAGCTCGGCCTGAGGCACTGAACCGTAAAAATACTTAACAGGTGCCCACTGATCTTTTTGATATTTACCATTAATTTCAGCTATCTTTTTCTCTATTCTTTCTTTCATTTGCTGATATTCTTCAATTCCTGTTCTACTGGGAGCAACTCTCTGGACAAATGTAACCTTTCCTTTATATTCAGGATATTTTTCGAAAAACTTATCAATTCCTTTTAGCCTTTCTTCTATACCTTTAGTATAATCTAATCTGTCCACAGCAAAAATTAATTTTTCAGTATCATAACTTGCTTTCACAGCTTCTGCTTCTGCAAGATAGTCATCATCCTGAGCCAGATTATTGAACCGCTGATAATCAATTCCCAGAGGAACACTTTCTACCTTGGTTTTAGATCCCTGATAAAAAACTTCTCTAGCAGAAAAATCAACTTTTGCACCAATTTTTTTAGCACAGCTTAAGAAGTTAAAAACAAATAAATCAGTATGAAATGCTATGAAATCTGAAGCCAGCATCCCTTCTAAAATCTTTTGACGCCAGGGAATAGTTCTAAAAGCTTCCCAAGCCGGCCAAGGTATGTGCCAGAAAAGAGAAGTTTTAGCATTGCTTTCAGATAGGAATCCTGGAACTAATGCTAAATGATAATCATGAATCCAGACTAGATCATCTGAGTGAAGTTCCTCTTTAATACTTTCAGCATATTTTTTATTTACTTTCTGATAACTCTGCCAATATTCTTTTTTAAAATTAGCTTTTGAGATAAAAGTGTGACTAATCGGCCACATTACTTCATTTGCAAATCCATAATAAAACCCATTTTTTTCTTCTTTACTAAGCTTAATCCTTTTTAAAGTATAACCTTCAGCATCAGGTACCTTAACCTTATTGTTCTGATCAACTACTTCAAAGTCAGCTTCACCTCTACCCCAAGCAATCCAGAGTCCTTTGTCTTTTTGCATCATTGGATCAAGACCGGTTGTTAAACCACCTGCAAGTTTTTCTATTTCTATATTTTGATTCTGATATACATGTTTGTATGGTTCACCATTGGAAACCAGAACAAGTCTTTTACCTTCTAATTCTGCTTCCATAATTTTTTGCCTCCTAACTTTCATAAACTTTTTCAATATCCTACAATATCAACATAACAAAAATCACTCTTTAAAAAAGTAATTATTTAACAAAAAATTCGATAAATTTTATAGAAAAATAAAACTGCAAAAAATAAACGGCTTAAGCCCTTTAGAATTAAGAGACTTAGCCGCCTAGATGATTTTATTTTTTTACTGATTAATTGATAGATTTATATTCTTTTTTCATGATTTTTAATTTGACTAATATTTAAATCTCTAATTCTTCCCCAATTTCTATAACCTTAGATTTACAGCCTATCTGTTCAAATTTACTGGACAAACCTTTTGCCTGCAGTAATTCCTGCCTTTCTTCTGGATCATAATGATAAGGCACTGCCATTTTAGGATTGAGTTTAATAACTTTCTCTAAATAATCAGAAAAATGGTCGTTAAAACAGGCAGTAAATAATAGTTCTATTTCTTCCCCAGGATCCGAATAATTTGAAGCATCAGCAGTTTGATATAGACCTTTATAATAATAAGCTACAGAGCCTTCTGAATTATAACAGTCAACATCTAAGACCTTTATTTCCTCTTCAATTAAATCTCCAGCTTTTACAACTTCCCCTTTGATATCAAATTTATCGTAAACTGATTGAGGTGCATAAACCTTTGTCTCTTCTGTTATTACTGTTTCTAAATCGTCTAAATTAATATGATCATCATGCTCATGTGTAATTAATACAATATCTGCCTCAAAATCAGCTTCCATTTCAAAACTGGGATCAATTACAATTTTCTGCTCAGAATCAACCAATAGAGCTGAATTACCTAACCACTTAACTTTGATAATAATCATCTCCTATTAAAAATATTAATTTCAACTAACTTAATTTTAGCACAAATTAACTAATAAATAAAATACCCCCTCAGCTAAGAAGGGGGCTTAATAATTAACTATGCTTTTTAAGTGTTTAATTCTCTAACATGAGTTTCGTCTCCAGCAGCAACTTTTTCTCCAATTTCAGATGTTATTGTACTACCACTGTCAATATTTTTAGAACTAAAATCATCTACTCCAACATAAGAGAAAATTCTACAATTTCTACCTATTGTTGTTCCTTCTGGTATTGTAGCTCTCTTAGCAATTACATTTAATCCATTTTCTAAAAGGTCAGGCTTATCTTTATTTGGAGTTAGATCGTCACCATAACCAATTTTACAGTTAGCCATAATTTCTACTTCTTTATCAATTATAGCCTTTTCTACAACTGTGTTACTCCTAATTACTGTGTCATTAAAAATGATTGAATCTTTAACAACAGCACCTTCTTCAACATAAACACCCGGACTAATAATTGAGTTTTCTACAACTCCATTAATTATAGATCCATTGGAAATAAGACTTTTAGAAGCACAGGCATCTTTTCCAAATTTAACCGGAGGTTTTTCCTCACTTCTGGTATGAAGTTTCCAGTCATCATTATAAAGATTTAGACTTGGAATTGGATCAGTCAACTCTAAACTACTTTCCCAGTATGCAGCAAGTGTACCTACATCTTTCCAGTAGTCATCAAATTCATAAAGATAAACACCTTCTCTTTCAATCATTGGTGGTATAATATGATGTCCGAAATCTGAATCTTCTTCACTACAGTATTTTTCTAATACTTCCAATAGAACTTCTTTTTTGAAAACATAGATACCCATTGATGCCAAATTGCTGGGTGGATTTTCTGGTTTTTCTACAAAATCTGTAATTCTCATATCATCATTATAATCTAAAATACCAAAACGATTCGCATCCTCATAAGGAACAGGTTGAGCAGCTATAGTTAAATCTGCATCTTTTTCTTTATGATACTCAACCATTTTACTATAATCCATCTCATATACATGATCACCGGATAAAACAACTACATCTTCCGGATCTTTATTCTTAATAAAGCTCATATTTTTATAAATTGCATGAGCTGTTCCTTCATACCAATCTGTACTTCCTGGCTTACCTCTAAATGGCTGTAAAATTGTAACTCCACCCATTCTACGATCTAAGTCCCATGGCTTTCCAATACCTATATGATTATTTAATGACAATGGTAGATACTGGGTTAAAACTCCCACATTATAGATACCAGAGTTAACACAGTTACTTAAAGCAAAATCAATAAGTCTAAACTTACCTGCAAATGGTACACTTGGTTTAACTCTATGTGCTGATAAAATGTCAAGTCTAGTTCCTCGACCACCTGCCAAAATTAATGCTAATGTTTTCATAGAATACCCCCTATTTTTTATAACTATAAAATTTTTATGCATCTCATATTTATATATTAGGCAAAATTAGGTAGAATCCTTTATTTTTTTGTTTGCCTTTTAATAATTTAATGGTCAAATTATCTATTTCCTTAATTTTCTGATAAATATAGTTTGTTTATAATATTTATGCTATAATATTATTATAGAAGGATGGTGGCACAGATGCAAATAATAACAATTTCAAGGCAAACAGCAAGTGGTGGTGAAGAAGTTGCCCAAGAGCTAGCGAATCGTCTTGGTTTACAATTAATTGACCGCAAATATGTATTAAAAGAATGGCTGCCTGAGGTTGCTGATGAACATCAGCTTCACATGCTCGAGCAAAGTTCAAAATTTTATACTAAGATTTTGAATCCAAACGATAAACAAGATAAACAGATTAGTTTTGCCGGCTATATTGCTCAAAAATTAAAGAAACAATCCAAAACTACAAACTTAATTGTTTTAGGATTGGGTTCTCAAATAATATTTAAAAATAATCCTTATGCTCTTCATTTTAAAATAGTCGCTTCTGAAGAATATCGCTGCAAGCAGTTGAAAAAAAATTATGGTCTGCATCATAATGAAGCAATTAGAGAACTTGAATTGGCAGACCGTAAACACCGCCGCTACGTCTGGAGAATACATAATAAAGACTGGGAACAAACAACTCTTTATCACCTGACATTAAATATGGATGGTCTCAGTCTAGAAGAAAGCCTATCAATCATAATGAATATTGTTGATCTAAAAAAGGAAAACCCTCAAGCTCTAAATAACAAAATAATAAAAGAAAAAAAGGTTGAAAATAACAGTCAAAGAAACTTTGGTCATGAAAGTGAAAAGGAATTTGCTAAAATACTGGATATGCATCATATTAAATGGGAATATGAACCCAGTGAATTCCCTTTAGAATGGGATCCAGAGGGAAATGTGATCATGGCCTTTAGACCAGATTTCTATCTAAGTGAACACAAAACTTATGTTGAACTGACAACAATGAAACGAAAGTATACTACTGAAAAAAACAAAAAAGTAAGGCTGCTGCAGGAACTATACCCCCACATTAACATCAAGATTGTTTATAAAAAGGATTTTGAGCAGCTGGCAGAAAAGTTTGAACTTAATGGGAGTGATAAATAAATGGACACTCAAAAATTAGAAAAAATAATTATTTCTGAAGAAGAAATTTCTCAAAGAATTGATGAATTAGCAGCTCAATTAAATAAGGACTTTAAAGATAAAGAAGTAATTATGGTCAGCATTTTGAAAAGTTCACTTTATTTTATGGCAGATCTCAGCCGCAAGCTCAAATTTCCAATTAGGCTTGATTTTTTGGAATTGAATCATTATGCGGATGAAGATAATTCAGGGGTAATTAGAGTAACTAGAGATTTAGAATTTAGTATTTCTGGAAAAAATGTCTTGATTATTGAAAATATTATAAGAACAGGTTTAACTCATAGTTATTTATTAAAAAATCTTGGTGCCCGGAATCCTAAAAGTATAAATATTTGTACTCTCCTCCATATTTCAGATAATAAACTTTTAGATCTACCGGTCCAATATACTGGTTTTGAAATTGAAGATAAGTTTGTAGTGGGATATGGACTTGACTATAAAGAACAGTATAGAAATTTATCATATATTGCAGAATATAAAGAAAATCCTCAGTCCAAAAACTGAGGATTTAATATATTCTACTTTAATTTATCTAATTCTTTCTCAATTTTTTTCATAGCTGTACTTGCTTTTTCTTTAATAAATATTTCTGTTATATCATCAGTGAAATTAGATTTTTTAATATTAATTTCTACTATTTTAGCTCCTTTACTGTTGGCTACAACAGGAATTAGAGAGGCAGGCTGGATTTCTCCAGTTGTACCAATTATAATGAATAGTTCTGCTTTTTCTGCTTCTTCAAACGATAACTTTTCTTCACGTTCTGGTATCGCTTCACCAAAAAAAACAAAATCAGGTTTTAATACATCTCCACATTTTTTACACTTTGGAGGCAGCTCTGATAACAATTCATCATTAACAGAATATTTTTCTCCACACTCAGTACAAATTAAATTACGGGAATTACCATGAAATTCAAATACATTTTTACTCCCCGCATTTTGATGAAGATTATCTATATTTTGGGTAATTACTGCTTTAACATATCCCTCTTTTTCTAATCTAGCAATAACCTTATGAGCATCATTTGGTTCAGCCTTACCAAAATAATCATAAAATATTTTTTTAATTGTATCCCAGCTTTTTTCTGGATGTTTATAAAAATTCTTAAGATCTAAAATAATTGGATCATAATCATTCCAAAGACCGTCTTCACCTCTAAATGGAGGTACACCACTTTCAACTGAAACCCCGGCACCAGTAAAAACTGTTGTATGTTTAGAGTTTTTTATAAGCTCAGCTACTTTTCGGTATTTATTCATATTCTTCACCTCATAAGTATTATACCACACTTTTTGAAGGAATATTAGTTAATATTTTGAATAATTTCTTTAATCTAAAAAATCAGCTTTATCATCTTCAAATGTCCTCATAAAATCAACAGCTTTTTTATTAATCTTAAAAAATTCTCCTCGCTGTCTTTCCCTAAAATAGCTGCTCTGTTTAAAACTAACAAAATTGTCGTTATCAATCTGATAAATTTCCATTAAACTCCAGCCCCAATCAAATTTATTTCCTATTTCCTGGCTGAATATTTTTTTAGAATTTAAAATATTCTCGACTTCATAGTTTGTATGATTAAATGGCTCTACATTCTCATCTTTGTTATAAGTGATTAATTTTTTAATATCTTCTTTATTATTGTCCATTAATCTTTCAAATTTAATATGATCTTTGTCTTTTTCTACTGCTTCAATTTCTTTTTTATTCAAATAATAACGGTTAAAATCATATAATACTTTCATTTTAAGATATTTATATTCCTTAACATCGGAAAAACGCCCTTTAACTTTTTTAACAGAATAATTTATAGCTTTTCTTTGTTTTAAATTATTATCTTTATCATTTTTAACTAATAAAACAATGTCTCCTATAACAGCAGCACTTCCCACTTCATTTCTATTTAATAAAAGTCTATCCTTTCTATTTCCTAATAAGCTTATTATACTGACTTGATTATCAATATCTTTTATTTTATATAAATTGATTTCACTTAATAAACTCATATTCTTCACCTCAAATATGATTATCTAATAAATTACCTAAAATCTTTTTTTCTGCAAATAGTGCATTTGTGCCTCCGGTATGCCAGAATAATAAATCTGACCCCTTTTCTATTTTTCCTTTTTCTAAATAATCAATCATTCCAGCAGCTGCTTTCCCGGTATAAACTGGATCAAGAAAAATCCCTTCATCTTCTGCAAAAATCTTTACAGCCCTATTAGCCCTAGTGGATGGAATTTCATATCCAGCACCAACATAATTATTATCAACTATTATATCTCTATCACTTAATTTAAAATCAATACCCAAAAGATTTAACGCTGCTGTAGAAAGTTCAGCCACTTCTTTTAGATAACTGTCATCCTTATGACTAACATTAATACCATGAACTTGAATATCATCATTTATGAATTTGTTAGCTGCGGTTAAGCCCCCCAGTGTTCCACCAGTACCAGTAGCATGAAAAACATTTTTAAAGTTCAAGTCTTCCTTAAATTCCTGTGCTTTCATCTCTAAATAAGCATTAACAAATCCCAAAGTACCAAGAGGAGATGCGCCTCCTGGAGGAATTAAATAGTAATCATCTTCACTTTCAGAAATTTCTTGGGCATAATTTTTAGATTCTGCTTTAGCTCTATACATTGCTTCAAATTCATCTTCATTTTCTTTAAATTCAATGATTTTAATTTCAGCTCCTAATACTTTATCAAGTAAAATATTAGCTTTAGGATCTTTTATACCTTCACCAATCACATCAACCAGATATAATATTGGATTTAAATTATATCTACGGCAGGCAATTGCAGTCTGTAAAGCATGATTAGATTGAGTCGCTCCATAAGTAAATATATTTTGAGCTCCCTGTTCTAGAATTTCTCCAAATAGAAACTCTAATTTCCTGATTTTATTACCACCAAAAGTACTAAAACCACTTAGATCATCTCTTTTTAAATATATATTTACTCCATAGCGAGCAGAAAGATTCTCTAATTTATATATTTGAGTCGGAAAAAATCCTAATTCTGCTCGCTCTATCCTATTAATTTTATTTTTCAACTTCTGATATTTTGCTAAGTTATACATAAAATCCCCCTATGTTTAATATTTTATATTAATTTCTGAGTCATTTTTTATTTAAAGACCATAAATTATTTCTTTTTTATATCTTGATTTTTTACCTTTTCTTAACTCTTTTAATAACTTGGTTGTGAATTTTTCTAAATTATAATTTTCAATTTCAGTTAAATCAATCCATTCATACGACTGAGCCTCTTCGTTCAAAACTACATCATTTGATTTACTACTACAGATAAAATCAACAAAGATGAAGTGCTTCTTATTTTGAAATGATTCAGAATAAATGCTTTCATTAATACCGAGCAGTTCAATCTCAAAAACATCGAGTCCGGTTTCCTCTTTTACCTCTCTAACAAGAGCTTCTTCCATACTTTCTCCAGCCTCAATATGACCACCAGGGATTACATATTTATGATTCCATTTATTTGACTTGCAGATTAATACTTTCGCTTCAGAATTTAAAATAACCGCACCTACTGTAGCTTCTGGATATCTCATCTTATTCTCCTATAATTTTGACTAACACTCTTTTTTCGCGCTGACCATCAAATTCACCATAAAATATCTGTTCCCAGGGCCCAAAATCAAGTTTACCATCAGTTACAGCAACAACTACTTCACGACCCATGATCTGCCGCTTTAAATGAGCATCAGCATTTTCTTCATATCCATTATGGGCATACTGTGATATTGGCTCATGTGGAGCTAATTCTTCCAGCCATTCTTTATAATCTTGATGGAGACCGCTCTCATCATCATTAATAAAAACACTAGCTGTAATATGCATTGCATTAACAAGACATAAGCCTTCTTGAATACCGCTATCTTTCAAAACTTTCCTTACCAGCTTAGTGATATTGCGAAGTTCAACTCTCTCCTCAGTGTTAAAATAAAGATATTTTCTAATTGATTTCATTTAACTCACTCCTCTTATAATATACTTAGTGATATTGAAATATATCACCATTTAAATCTAAATTTAATTTTTTTATAAGTTTTAAAATTTATCAATTTTTAAAAGTTCAAAGCAAAGATTACAGCAACTGCAAAAGAAATTAGAGGTGCTACAACAGTAACAATAAAGTAATCAAAATAACTTTCTCTAAATTTAAGCCCTGTATAGGCAAGCATTGCCAGATAAGAACTATTGTGCGGGAGTGTATCTAAACCAGTTGAAGCAATAATTGTAATTCTATGTAATTTTTCTGGATCAACTAACTGAACTATATTTTCTCCAACAGTACTTAATGTTAAAAGTATTCCTCCGGAGGCACTTCCTAAGAGTCCTGCTGCAATATTGGTAATTAAACCAACTAATAAATAAGGATGTAACGGAAGGTTTAATAAAGTCTGCAGAAAACCCTTAAACACTGGCAGTGAAGAAATAACTCGACCAAAACCCATGGCAGAAGCGGCAAACATCAAGGGTAAAACTGCGTTTGAAATACTCTCATTTAAAATTTTAAACAAATCTATTTTTTTAAAGTTTTTAATTATCGAAACTATAACCCCTAAAAATAATGCGAGCACTGGATCTTTTGATAAAACTGCAAGTAAAATAAAGACTGTCAATAAAGGCAGTGTGGCTGTAATAAAGTTCATCATTTTAGCAAGTTCTGGCTTCTTCAAAACACTTTTACTTATTTTACCCCCACTTTGGGCTAGAAATGAAATACTCCTGTGTCTTAAATATAAAACAGCAGCTAAGGCTCCAGCGGAAACGCTAACTAATCCTAAACCCAGACCAGCTAAAGCAGAAGTGTTTAGATAATCCATCATGATTAAATTATGAACCTGGGGGCTCCCGGGTAAAGGAAGTCCAACAACAACTGTTCCACCTGCTATAGCAGCTAAGATGAGAGATTTTGGTAGATTAGCTTCTTCAAAAACAGATTTAGCTATTGGATAAATGGTAAAAATTAATACAAATCCAGAAATCCCCCCTAATGACAAAAGCACACTAACAAAAAAAATACCTACAGCTGCATACTTATATGATAAAACATTTAAAACAAATTCTCCAATCGAAGTGGCATCATCCGATTCTTCCATTATTTTTCCTAAAATAGCACTCAAAAGGAATATAAATAAATAGTCTTGAACAAAAGCTGCAAAACCAGGTAAGTATTGAGTATTCAGCACTTCTAAAACATTTAAGTTGTTCAAATATAAAATTACTATGGATGACAGTGGTGCAGCAATAACTATGCTTACTTTTAGAATAATAAGCGTAATTAAGATAACAAATCCAATTCCAATACTTAACAAAGTTATTCTCCTTTCAAAAAAACCTATCAAGATTAGATTGCCTTGATAGGTTAAAATTTCACTATTAAATTAAAGAGTGATGATCTGATATCCCTGCTTTGTAAAAGCTTCCATTGAAGGGTGTCCACTCATATCTCCCTTTAAAGGAATATTCGTGCTTTGATTATATTCCAGCACTCCAAGACTGGCTGAACAAGCTTTACAGATGCAGTCAATCAATCCTCTTTCTTTTGCTTTAAAATAATGTTTGTTATTCGACTCTTCTAATTTTTGAACTAAGGTTACCGCTTCACCTTCAATAATTATTTTAGCTTCCTTACCTTTATCAGCTAGATCTAAAGCATTAAGTAAGATATGTTGAAAACACATCATATTACTATTGAAAGCAAAAAAGGCAAATTTATTCATTTTATAACACCCCCATTTTAATATAATTCTCTATTTAATAATAAAATCCTTTAATTTGGAAGTAAAAATATCTTTTCTAAAATTCATTAAAATGAAAAAAGCATTTATTATTAACTAAAATAACTCTAGTAACAATAAATGCCTTCAAAACATATTTAATTATAAGTAATTATCTAGCTTACAATTGCTTTTGTATCTTTAGCAATTACTAACTCTTCATTTGTTGGAATAACCATAGCTTTTACTTTAGAATCATCAGTTGTAATAATTTGTGCTTTACCTCTAATATCATTGGCTTCTTTATCGATTTTAATTCCCATATATTCTAAGTCAGCCAGGATTTCTTCTCTAGTTTCAATAGCATTTTCCCCAATACCGGCTGTAAACACTACTGCATCTACTCCACCCATAGCTGCAGAATAAGATCCAATATATTTTTTCACTCTATAATTAAAGATATCTAATGCTACCTGAGCCTGATTATTTCCTTCTTCAGCAGCGTCTTCAATATCTCTCATATCGCTACTAACTCCAGACACTCCATAAAGACCACTTTCTTTATTTAAAACACTGTCAATTTCGGAAGCGGTCATATCTTCTTTGTCCATGATAAATGGAACAATTGCTGGATCAATGTCTCCACATCTTGTTCCCATTACTAAACCCTCAAGCGGAGTAAAGCCCATACTTGTATCTATAGATTCACCATTTTTTACTGCAGCAATACTTGCGCCATTTCCTAAATGACAGGTAACAATTTTAAGATCTTCAAAATCTTTGTCCATCATCTCAGCAGCTCTTCTAGCTACATAACCATGAGATGTACCATGAAATCCGTATCTTCTTACTCCATATTTTTCATAATATTCATAAGGAAGAGCATAAGTATATGCTTCTTCTGGCATAGTTTGATGGAATGCTGTGTCAAATACAGCAACCTGAGATGTTTCAGGCATTAATTCTTTACAAACTTCAATCCCCATTAAATTTGCTGGATTATGAAGTGGAGCTAAATCAGAAATATCTTCGATTTCTTTCATTACTTCATCATCAATTAAAGTAGAATGTGCAAATTTTTCTCCCCCATGAGCAACTCTATGACCAACTGCTTTAATTTCATCCATATCTTTTAAAACACCGTGTTCATCAGAAAGAAGTGTCTCAATTAATAATTCTATCCCTTCTTTATGAGTTGGTATTTCATGCTCAATTTTAATATCTGTTCCTTCTTTTGTTTCATATTGCAAAAATGAATTTTCAATTCCAATTCTTTCAATAATCCCCTCAGCCAAAACATCTTCATCTCTCATATCAAATAATTTATATTTTAAAGATGAACTTCCACAATTAATAACAAAAATTTTCATTAATATCACTCCCGGTTGCTTTATTTGCTTAGGTTTTAGTACCATACTCGCTTCTAAACTGCTTGATAAAATTCTTAAATTTAATTTAAAAAGGAGACTGCTGGTTTGGACTCCAGCAGCCTTTTATTTATAATGACAAAACTAAATAGCTATTTTTTACTTCTCTCCACACTTAACTAAAAGCTGTTCCCAGCGGTGGTCTACTTCTGCCTGGATCTCTTCTATCATATCTCTTTTTTCTGCTTTTGTTACATGCTTGAAGCGTCCCTGTGCTTTTAGGAATTCTTCGATAGGCAGCTTTTTCTTTGGCTTGTAGTTTAATCTCCACTCACCGTTTTCTATCTCATACATTGGCCAGTAACATGTCTCTACTGCAAGTTTACAGAGTTCCATTAACTTTTCTGGTGGATATCTCCATCCTCTTGGACATGGTGCCATTACGTTTAAGAAGGTCGCTCCTTCTGTATAGATAGCTTTTTTTGCTTTTGTATGCAGATCTTTTAAGTTACCAATAAATGTTGTTTGAGCTACATATGGTAAGTTGTGATCTGCCATGATTGCTGTCATGTCTTTTCTGAATTCAGATTTTCCTCTTCCTTCTTTTCCTACTGGTGTTGTTGTTGTATCTGCATAACGTGGTGTTGCTGATGATCTCTGGATTCCTGTGTTCATATAGGCTCCATTATCATAACAAACATATGTCATATCATGGTTTCTTTCCATTGCTCCTGATAATGACTGGAATCCGATATCATATGTTCCTCCATCTCCACCAAAGGCTATGAACTTATAATTTGTATCTTTATCTATTTTTCCCTGCTTTTTTAGGGATTTATAGGCTGCTTCTGCTCCACTTGTTGTAGCTGCTACGTTTTCAAATGCATTATGAATAAATGAATCTCTCCAGGATGTATATGGATACATAAATGTTGATACTTCTAAACATCCTGTTGCACATCCTATTACTGCTTCATCATCTTCTTCTAATGCTCTCAGCACTGTTCTTACTGCTACTGGGGCTCCACAACCTGCACACATTCTATGTCCACCTGTAAACTTCTTTCTTTTTAATTTAATTCTTCTTTGAATTCATATTTCATT